>CAZQOX010000008.1:0-15737 GCA_964594895.1 uncultured Candidatus Bathyarchaeia archaeon | reverse complement strand
GTAGAGAACTCGTGCTGGTGGACGGTCCACCCGGTATCGGGTGCCCAGTTATAGCCAGCCTCAGCAACGTCGACGCAGCGGTCGCGGTGGTAGAACCCACCTTAAGCGGTATACATGACTTGAATCGCTTGCTTCAGCTTCTGGAGCACTTTGAGATATTACCCAGCGTCATCGTAAACAAGTATGACCTGAACAGCAATAACACGGAGTCCATAAGGGTCTTCTGCGAGGAGAACGAGATACCCATACTGGGGATGATACCCTTCGACGAGAACGTCACAAAGGCCATGGTTCAGGCCAAACCTGTCGTCGTCTACAGCCCAGACTCGCCGGCGTCGCTAGCCCTTAAGGAGGCTTGGATAGAGTTCAGTTCGTTCCTAGACTTCTAGCTGAGCCAAGTATCTGTCTACGATTTCTTTTACTTTTTCGTCCTGAGAGGCGCTGCCTATTGCAATGCCGATGGTCTCAAGTATGTTGGTGGCGCCTGGACCTATGTCACTCGATAATAATACGTTTACGCCATTATCCTTCAGCGTCCTCGCGGCCACTGGGCCTGCTCCTTGGCTCATCTCGGCCGCCTTGTTCTTGACTACCTTGACGTCACTTATCTCGTCGTCTTGGATGGTTACGATGGTGAAGGCGGGCGCCCGCGAGAAGGTGTCGGCTACTCTGTCTCTCAGCCCTTTCTCTCCCTTGGAGGGTACCGCTATCTTCATCTCGATCACAAAAAGGGGGTTTGGGTACTAGTCTGTTTCCTCTGAGCCGAGCTCCTCTAGGCGCTTCCTGATGGCCACCAGCTCCTGCTCCAAGTACTTAGTCTGGTCCTGAAGGTAGACACGCTCATCGGGGACCGGGCCCATCGCTGAAACGTCGGCCGGGGGCACCGGGACGGCGCCCTGGTAGTCGGGGTTCGACCACCACCACCTAGGTAGCCAGGGGAACCTGACACACTTCGTGGGGTCGCCCGTGTACCCGTATCCTCTGCCGTAGCCGTAGACCTGGCCCGGCCGCTGCCACGGGGGCAGGTCTCTGAAAGGCCCGTTTCCGGGGTATCTTCCTCTTCTTCCTCTATATCCCATGTTTCTCACCTTTCCGTGCGTTTGCACAGATTCATTGTGTGCATATGCACGGAAATATATAAATATTGTGATAATGCACAGAATAACGTATGATGCGTGGAAGACGGCGACGAGGACGCTACGGAAGGATGCCCCTACCTGTGAAGATAGGGCACACCGCGAAGATCACCGAGTTCAGACCGGAGCCGGAGGAGCACGGCGCACCCATACTCCTCGAACACGCAGAGCTTGAGGTGCTGCGGCTCCTCGACCTCGAGGACCTGTCACAGGAGGAGGCAGGGAACAGGATGGGCGTCAGCAGGGGCACCATCTGGAGGCTGCAGAAGAGGGCGAGGACCAAGATAGCGCTGGCCCTCACCGAGGGCAGACGCATCGAGATCGTGGGTGCGGACCCCGAGTAGCTTATCTTTAAAAAGGATTTATAGCCACACAAGCCAATGTAAACTAGGTGAGGTTGACGTCGAGCTGGGTTAGGTCCCTTATTCTTCTAATCGCGCTGCTGGCAGCCACCGTCCCACCCGTCTCCACCACGGATGAACCGGAGAAGTTCACCATAGAGGATGACCTCGTTCTTAGAGGAGACGAAACGCTTACCATCAGAGACAAGGTGCTCGACGTGATGGGCGGCATATGCGTGCAGGAAAGATCTAGGCTCATGCTCTTGAAACTTCACTAAAATTTAAAATACTTATGACAGGACTAAGTCTCAGGGGTTTACATTGGTAAGAGTAATACCAGGTGTAGAGGTAAAAGTCGTTAAGGAGATAATACCACCGCCAGCTTATCCCTCGGGCACCGTCGCCATCGTAGGGACGGCCGAGAAGGGACCCGAGTTGACTCCGGTTCACTTGGGCAGCTGGAGAGAGTTCGCTGACACATTCGGCGCAGGCACAGACTTCACATTGACGCTCAACGCAAAGCAGTGCTTCCAGAACGGGGTCTTCGAGGTAGTCGCGACGAGGATCGTCGGCAAGGGCGGAGACTATGCAAAGGCTTCCCTCAAGGACGGGGAGAAGGGTGATGCCGTCGAGCTGACCGCGAAGGCGATCGGCGATGCTGGAAACGAGATCAAGTTCCAGGTCGAGGATGGCTCCACCGAGAACACGGTGAGGGTCCTCGTGAGCGACGGCGTGACCTTCGAGGTCTTCGACGATCTCGACATGAACACGAGGTCGGGCAAGTACTTGGTCAAGGTGCTCAGCGACCAGTCTCAGCTGGTCGACGCCAAGGCGCTGAAGTCCAAGAACATGCCGGCCAAGGTCGAGGGCATCCTCAAGGGCGGCAAGCCGCCGGGGGACCCGGATGTCTCGTCGTTCGAGGAGGCCCTGGAGATGCTGGAGGCCGAGGCCGAGGTCGAGATGGTCTACGCGTGCGAGTCGTCTGACCCCAAGGTCCACGCCCTCGTGGAGGCTCACTGCGCCAACATGAGCGACGAGGCCATGGGAAGGATAGGCATCGGCAGCGTAGCGCCCGGAGAAGACATCAAGGACATCATCAAGAGGACGGAGGCCCTCGCCAGCGACAGGTTCGTCATCGTGGCGCCTTACGGCGTCTCGGGAGCCGTCGCGGGGCTCATAGGCAACCTAGACTACTACCAGTCGCCGACCTTCAAGCCGCTCAGAGGCGTATCCGAGGTCGAGGCGGCGTACACGCCCAGCAAGCTGAGGCAGCTGCTGAACGCAGGCATACTACCGCTACGAGCCCAGCGCGGCAGAGGCATCATCGTGGTCAAGGGCATCACCACAAGCAAGGAGCAGATCAGCGTCATCAGGACCACAGACCACGCCGTGAGGCTCGTCAAAGCCATCGGTGACCAGTTCATCGGCACACTGAACAGCGCCACGGGCAGATCGGCCTTGAAGGAGAAGCTGACAGAGGTGCTCCTCCAGATGGAGAAGGAGGGAGCCATCGTCCCCACCACGGACGGCACGGAGCCGGCCTTCTTGGTGGACGTGTACAGCTCCCAGCTAGACTTCGCACAGGGCATCGTGCGTGTAGACATGGCTGTACGACCGGTACGGGCCATCGACTTCATCTACGCGACGGTGACCGTGCAGGCGTAGGAGGCGATGTAGATGTCACTAATGTTAGTGTCGGCGGCGAAGAGCAAGGTAACCATCGACGGAGACGTCGTGGACGGGATACAGAGCATCGACTTCAAGGTACGGAGAAGGCAGGCCGACGTGGAGAGCGTCGGCTGGGGCGAGCGCATCGGCGTCGAGTCGGGCCAGGTCATCGTAACGGGCACCCTGAGGGTCAGCAGCATGTTCAAGAAGCTGGACGATCTGCTGTACATGGATGTCCCGGACAGCTATAACATGGTGGCCGAGCTCAACAAGGGCGACGAACTGGTCAAGAAGATCACGTTCGACGAGTGCTACCTCGACGACAAGAGCTTCGAGATGACAGCAAACGGCATAGCCTTAACCGTATACAACTTCACCGCTACACGAGCGAGAGAGGAGTAAGGGCGAGGTCATAGGTAAGGCATGAGCGGCGCGAGAAGGCTCACGAAGGACGACATCCTGAAGGGCAAGGAGAGGCATGAGTCCATCTTCGTCGATGACTACGACGCGGAGGTGGTCATCAGGCCCCTCACAGACGGGGAGCTCACGGAGATATTCAATCTCATCGGCAGCGTGCCCCTGAACCCTGACGGGTCGCCGGACATCACCAAGATGGACGTCAACAAGAACTTCGAGGCGCTGCGGCTGGCGACCTCCCTGGGCATGGTGGAGCCCAAGCTGGGGCTTGAGGAGGTCGGGGACATGAAGTTCGGTGTACCGGAGTACATCGGCACCAGGGTCCTCGAGCTCAGCGGCGTCACCAGCCCGGAGGACGCTAAAAAAAAAGCCTAGAGATCGAGGGGCTCGTGAGGAGCCCGGAGGGGCTTGAGCTCGCCGCCCTATGCCTTGACTACGGCTACAAGCTGGCCCCCCACCCAGGGGACCTCACCCGAGACCAGATCAATTTCCTTATTTTTTCACTTTCACACAGGTTGAAGCAGGCCGGCTACCAGAGGCCAGCCGAGGAAGGGGTTACACGGATAATCTTCGAGTGATGAGGTGTATGCGTTGACGGGCGTCGAGAACCTTGTGAAACGGATGTACTCCATGAGCGAGGCTAGCCCTGTGAACGCCGCCCTCGAGAAACAGGCACGGTCGGTGCTCGCCCTCAGCAGGGACGGCTTGGGGGCCTACAGGTACGGCTTCCTCACCCTCGTCGAGAGGGTGATCACCACCCTCCGGAGGATGAGCACGCTCCAAGTCGTCTCCTTCGCCGAGGAGCCTGTCCTGCCGGCGATCCCTTCAGAGGTACCCGAGATCGGTCCGGTGACCACCCGTATGGCTCCGGTCCCTGAGCCTGTTAGCGTAAGGTTGACTCGGGAGACACCCTCGATAGGCGCCGTCATAAGGCGGATGATCAGGCGGCTGCGGGGTCGCACGGAGCCTGTGGAGCAGCCGTCGCCTCCGCTGGAGGCAGTCAAGGTTGTCGAGGAGGTCGTGACGGAGGAGGGGAGACCGCGGCTGATACCACCGAAGCCGAGGGAAGCCGTGTCGATTCCCAAGATCAGGGAACGCGTTGTGGCGAAGGTGCCTCCGCTGTTCACTCATCCCACGGAGCCTGATGAGCCTGAACGTCTCTTAACGAGACTCCCAGAAGACTTGAAGCTCAAGGAAACCGTTCCACCGAAGCTAGAGAGACCTGCTACGACGATCCCCCGGGTGAGGCTCCCAGAGGAGCCGTGGAGGCCCACCCCCAAGGTGGCCCGGGTCTCAGAGATTGGTAAACGCGTCGCCGTATTGGCGGCGGCGAGGCAGGCGGCGCCGCCGGTGCAGCTTCAGACCAGCGTAATGGAGACCATAGTGGAGACGAGGGCCACGGTCAGAGACGCCGTCGTGGACAGGGTGGAGGGGGGAAAGCGTCGAGCCGCGCCTCTCAACTGGAGCCCCGTGGTCATCGAGGCCATAGGGATACCCAGCGCCGTCAGGGAGGAGCCGAAGGCTCCGTCTCCCGGCGTCCCCGTGCCCATCCGCGCGCTCGTCGGGTTCCCCAGGTTCACCGAGACCGTTGAGCCCGCCGACTCGGTGCTGGAGAGGGAGACCGAGAGCAGAGCCGCGCAGGTGGCATCACAGATGAGCCAGATGTCCAAAGGAGTGGCCGAAAGGGTGGCCCAGATATACCGTAGAGGCGTCGTCGAGAAGCTGCCCCCGGCTGAGAGGCTCAAGGGGGACGCCGTCTCGCAGGCGCCGGCCCTCGACGAGGAACAGACGAGGAGAGCGGCCGCCATGGCCTTGACCCTGCAGAGAGCCGAGGCCCTAGAGGGGACGCAGAGGGAGAGGGCGCGAGAGCTGCGCCGCCTCCCGGCGATGATTGAGCTCACTCTGGCGGGCGCTCAGATCGCGGCCGCGTCGAGAGAGGCGGGCACAACCTTCTCAGAATCTTTGAGAAAGATGACAGACTCGGTTCCAAGGATGGCGGCGGCCGGTGCCCGTGCGACGGGTCTGGCGCCCACAGCCAAGATACCGGGGGTCCTCGACTCGACTTTTTCCATAGATCACATAGTGGGCATCGGGGCGGCGATGGATCACGCAGGGTCCACGGTTTCTGACTCCTTCAAAAACTTGGTCATGGACCTGAAGGACGGGTTGGTGAGGGATCATCTGCTTGACAACGGTCTAGACGGGTTGTTGAAGGATGGGCTGATCGGGGATCATCTGCTGGACCAAGATCTAGACGAGTTGGTGGGGGATCACTTGCTTGACCAAGACCTAGATGAGTTGTTAAAGGACCGGTTGATTGGGGATCATCTGCTGGACCAAGATCACGGCGGGTTGATTAAGGATGGGCTTCTGGCCTCGCTCTATGAGCTAATGGGCAACCGCGTCCTGGAGAGGGTGCCCCTCGAAGGCGTGCCCCCCATCCCCGGCATGAGGCTCCACGAGGTTCTCCCAGCCTTGACGAGGCAGGCGGCGCAGCAGTTGTCGGCGCCGCGGAGGGTCGAGGCGCGTCCACGGCCCTCGTACGAGAGGCCCAAGCCGATAGAGGTAAAGCTTGAAACCAGCTTAGATGACATTGATCTCAAGGAGCTGGAGAGGAGGTTGGCGCGCATCCTCAAGGACGAGGCGCGCAGGTATGGTGTCTACTGATGAGCATAGAGCTGGATAAGATCAAGCTGATAAGACATGACAGGGAGGATGGCAAGACGAAGGTCCTCAACAGCGTCTTCAACCTGAACGTGTCCGAGAGGCGTGAGATCGTCGAGCACCACATCCCGGGGATGGAGGGAGGAGTCCTCCAGGACATGGGGAGGAGCCCAGTCAGGATATACTTCGACGGGCTGGTGTACGGGAAGGACGCCAAGGAGGTGTTGAAGGAGCTCAGAGCCAGGTTCAAGGCCGGGAAGCCGATGCCTTTCACCTCGGACCTCACGGCGGTGACAGACATCACGCAGGTCATCATCGAGGACCTGGATATCTTCGACGCCAGCGGCTCGCCCCAGAACTACAAGTACAGGATCAAGCTTCGTGAGTATATTCCTCCTAAGAAGAAGGACGACCCCGCGCCGAGCCAGGACGCCAACGCTAAGAAGTCCGTGGATCAAAAGGCCGACGACGCAAAGAATAATGTTGACGCCGGGGACTCCGAAGCTCAATCACAGGCTGGTGGCGATCAGCAGGGTCAGCAGGCTCAGGATACTTCTGACACTCAATCACAAGCAGGTGAAGACTCCCCCACGTCTAGCACAGATGGCCAGACAGCCGACTCCGATGCCTCACAGACTCAAGACGATCGGCAGAGAGACACGGGGGGAGACACAGACTCTTCGCAGCAGCCCCAAGACGACCAACAACAAGACTCGCAGACCGACCAGCAACCACAGGACTCACAGACAGAGGATCACCCAGCGTCAGGTACCGATGACCAAGCACCGGGAACAGACGACCAGACCCCAAGCGGCGGAGACACTGGCGACGCACCCACCTCATCGACACAGCAGCCGTCTGGCACAGACTCACAGCCAAGCGGTGGCGAGGACGCCCCCACATCATCAACTGGAGACTCTGACGCGAGTACCGGTGGGGAGGACGCCCCAACTTCTTCGACGCAACAACCAACTGGCTCAAGCGGTTCGGACGATACACAGGGGACAAACGGCCAGAGACCGGGAGGAGAGGACGCTCCTACTTCCTCTACGCAGGACCCAAGCACAGGTAGTGGAGGCGAGGACGCGCCGTCGTCGTCGACTCAGCAGCCATCTGGCACGGGCTCACAGCCAAGCGGGGGAGAGGACGCCCCCACGTCATCCACCCAAGACCAAGGTACAGGCGGCGGCGGAGAAGACGCTCCTTCCTCGAGCACCGGTGAACAGCAGAGGGACAGCACACGGGATACTGGTCAGTCTACTGGAGGCAGCCAGGGAGGAAGAGAGAGCACATCCGTCACCGCCGGCGAGGAAGGGTCAGACGAGGAAGAGGAGCCCGCACAGCCTTGATGAGCTGACCTGAATCACAGACACCCAATTGATTTAGACCAGACGGCGCTTTTTCCGGAATGACGCATTTCATATATACTCGGAGACTCAATGAGAACGTGAAAACTCGATGCCAGTTGCCCCTAGTTCTAGTCCCGAGGTCCTGAAACCCAGCTACAAGATACTGATCGATGGAACCACGCTTGACACCGAGAAAGAGTACCCCGTGGAAAGCATCCGGGTAAACCAAGACATGGCCATACCAGCCCACGGCTGCGAGGTCGTCTTCGGGTTGAGCGACGAGATGTCGAGGATCGAGAAAGGAAATAAGCTGATGGTCGAGATGGGCTACGAAGGTGAACTCGTGAAGGTCTTCGAGGGCCCCATCTACAAAAACAACCCGGGCATCTCGGAGATGAGAGTCGTGGCGATGAGCCCAGCCGTTAAGCTTCTTCTATCCAGGAGCAACCAGGCCTTCTTTGAGCAGTCAGCGGGGGACATAGCCAGTACTCTCGCTGGTGATTCAGGGTTACAGGCGTCGCCGTCCCCTGGCGCAAAGCTGCACGCGTACTACATGGACAGCAGCAAGAACGCGTATGAACACCTCAGGGAACTCGCCGTGAAATCCGGCTTCAACTTCTACGTGACGTCCGACAACGAACTGTTCTTCGGTAAAGACAGTGACGGCGGTTCACATACGCTGGAGTACGGCGTCAACATCATCAACGCAGACGCCCACGAGGATTTTCAAGCGGCGAGCATCGTAAGGGTGGTCGGGGAGACGTTTGAAGAGCATTTCATGAAAAAACAGTATTCGGCGGAAAACAAAGAAGAACTCGATGACGTGATAAATAAGTTGGGCATGGACGCCGAGCTCGTCGTATATGACGCCAGCATAAAAAACGAGGAAACGGCGAAAGGCATGGCGAAGGGTCTGAGTGAAAACATCAAGAAAACGTTCTCCGGGACGTTCAAGATCGTAGGCGACGCCAAGATAAAGCTGGGAGACGTGATTCAGGTCTCAGGCATGCAGCACTCGAAGATGAACGGAAGTTTCCAGGTCAGGAGCATAGAGCATTACATGAGCAAGGCTGCTGGATTCACGACTCTAGTCGGCTGGAGAGAGAAATGATGTCGGGAATGGTTGAGGTAATCAGGAAAATAGTGGAGGCAGAGATGAAGAAGATATACGTGACGGAGGTGGGGGAGGTGACGAGCGTCTTCCCCGACCCAGACGACTTCTACCGGTGCCACGTGAAGCTGCTCAGCAGAGGCCTCGCTGATAAAGGGGACGACATAGAGCTGCGCGACGTCCCCATCGCGACGCAGCAGATCGGGTTAGTGAACATACCCAACGTCGATGACCTCGTCCTCATCTCCTTCTTGAACGGGGATCTACAGGCCCCCGTGGTAATCGGCCGATTATACAATGATGAGCAGAAGCCTCCGGCCAACAAGATCGATGAGCTGGTCTACGTCGCGCCGGATATGACGGGTAACGATGAAAAAGCACGGAGAGTCTATGTGGAGTTCCCCAGCGGGATAAAGCTGACGATGACAGAGGACATCGTGAACCTGGAGGCCGGGAAGACCGTTTTGACTATAAACAGAGACGGGAACGTGGAGATCGAGTGCAATGAAGCCGTCTCGATAACGGCGACCGGCGACATGACCTTCAAGGCTGATACGATTACCATGGAGAGCGAGAAGGAAATGGCGTTCAAGGCCGAAAAAACCAAAATGGAAACCTCGCAGGACATGGAGTTCAAGGCGGGGGCGAAGACGACGATAAAAGGAGAGACCGGTGTCTCGATGACGAGCAGCACAAGCATGGACTTCAAAGGCGCGACGGGGGTCAAGATGGAGAGCGACATGACGGTGGACATAAAGGCCGGCATGACGGCGAACATCGAGGCATCCCTACCGTTAACGCTAAAGGGAGCACAAGTCAATATAAATTAACAAAAGGTGTGCATTCATTGAGGGGGGAGAAGCGTCTGACGGAAACGCCGCCACGGAGCAACCACGGCCTAGCAGCGACCCCCCAGACTAGATTATTCAGTGTCATGTGGTGAATACATGTCCAAGGAAGAGCTCAGGAGAGACCTTAGACTGGTCGAACTGGACCTAGGCTACGACCTCACATCGAGCCCGAGAGGCGACCTCGAGACCATAGGCGAGGAGTACAACCTCGCCCAAGCCATAATCCTGAGGCTCAGGACCATGGAGGGCGAGCTCAGCGAGCTCGGCCTCTCCAGCTACGGCTCGAGGCTCCACGAGCTCATCGGCGAGGTGAACAACGAGAACACCAGACAGCTGGCTCGTAACTACGCCTCCGATTGCGTGTCCCAGGACGCGAGGGTCAGACGGATAGTGGACGTCGCCGTGGAGACCGTGAAGGGAGAGCCCAACAGGATAGACATATTCATCACCGTCGAGCCGATAGGGGGCGGCGGGCTCGTTGAGATAATGTACCCCTTCAGCCTGGAGGTGGAGGCATGACGTTTAAGAGGAGAAGCTACGAGGAGACCCGGGACAGCGTAATCAGGCACATCACGGAGGGCGTGGTCAACGAGAGGCACGGCTACAGGAGAGGCAGGAACAGCTACGTCCTCGGCTACCCGTCCGCGAAGAAGATAGAGCAGATAGAGGGGTTCGTCGACGGAGAGGAGGCGACGTTCGCCGAGGGCACCGACTACAGGCTGAACCAGGGCCGGGTCGAGTGGCTGCCCGAGGGAGCCAGACCCGACATCGACACGGCATTCGAGGTCTTCTACTCGATAGGCGAGGCCCGCGTCCTCACTGACGCGAACCCGGGCAGCGTCATAAGGACCATAGTCGAGTCCGTGAGCAGGGAGATCGACTACATGTACGCCCAGCTCAACCACGTCTACGACGCAGGGTACATCGACACGGCCAACGGCAGCTCGCTGGACCTCGTGACCTCCATCCTCGGCGTCACCAGAAAACAGGCGGAGCCAGCCACAGGGACGGTGACCTTCGGCAGGAACACGGCGCCGCCGGAAATAACCATCGAGAAGGAGGCCCACCTGGAGACCGGGCGAGACCGATACGAGCTCAAGGTGAAACCGGTCAAATCCATCGTGAAGGTGGAGGCCACCGTGGACGGAGCCGCACAGGAGCTCCAGGAGGGAACCGACTACACCCTCGACAGGGACAGGGTGAGGTGGCTGCCGGAAGGCGGCAGGCCCGACCCCAACACCAACTTCTTCGTGGACTACGTGAGCTACGACTCCATCACCATCCCGGCGGGGACACAGGTCTCCAACTACTCGAGGGCTGCGGAGTTCACCAAGACCTACGAGACCACCGACGAGAGGTCCTTGGAGCGGACCCCCGAAGGGAGATGGGAGGCCCAGGCGCCGGTCCGGGCCCTGGAGCCAGGCACCGCGGGGAACGTGTTCGCGGGGTCCCTCGTGGTCATGCCCCGGCCCGTGGTGGGCGTCGAGTACGTCGTCAACAGAAGCGACATCATGACAGGCGTAGACGTGGAGACCGACGACGACTTCAGGGAGAGGGCTAGACACGCGCTCGAGGTAGCCGGGAAGGCGTCGCTGGCGTCCCTCGGCTCCGCAATAAAGGGCGTCGAGGGCGTCACCTCGGTCCTCATCGACGACATGCCCGAGGGCGTCCAGGGCGTCGTGAAGGTCGTCGTCCAGGGCGGCGACGAGGACGCCATAAAGGCGGTGATAGACGACACCCGCGCCGCCGGCATCAGGGTGGAGTTCTCGAGGCCCAGGATAGTCAACATGGACGTGAACATAACCGTCACCTACGACTGGGGCGCCTCGCCGACCCGCGTCAGGAACCACGTGGAGGAGATGATCAGGAACTACGTCTCGTCGCTGGACATCGGGGAGGACGTGGTCTACCACAGGATCGTGAACTCAGGCCTGCAGGTCGAGGGGGTCTACGACGTGAACGAGCTCGGGCTCACCGCCATCAGGCTCGACGCGGAGCCCGTCACGAGCGTCAGAGAGAACATACAGATAAGCCCCGAGGAGATGGCGCTGTCCAGGGACGTCAACATACTCCTCAGGGAGAGGGAGCGGAGAGGAGGCTAGTTGGAGAGAACCCAGAGGATACTGGACAGGTTCCCGGAGTTCTACATGACCTGGGACAAGGCCTCAGTCATCTACGAGCTCGTCATGGCTCTCGGCAAACGCATCGACGAGTCCGAGAAGGACCTGGACTCCATCCTCGAGGCCCACTGGGTGGACACGGCCGCCAACGACGACCTGGACAGGCTGGCAAGCGTCTACAACCTCGGCAGGGGCCTGGGCGAGTCCGACCCGGAGCTCAGGAGCCGCCTCAAGAGGGCCATAATAGAGTACAAGGGGGGCGGAACCATGAGAGCCATACTGGACTCGGTCAGGATGGCGCTGAGGCTTCCCCTCGACTACCCCATCGAGATGGTGGAGAACCCCGAGGCCGAGGTGCACAGGGAGTTCACCGTCCAGTCCGGGGACACATGGAGCTTCAGCAGCGAGAGCATCCACGACGCGGAGCCGGTGATCGAGATCACCCTCGCACCAGAGGAGGAGGACGTCATCACCGACCCCACCCTGACCAACCTGGAGACAGGCGAGACCATAACCTTCAGCGGCGAGGTGAAGAAGGGGCAGACCCTCGTCATCGATGACGGGAAGGCCAAGGTGAACGACAAGGAGGTGAAGAAGAGCCTCTCCACCCCGAAGCCCCCCACGATACCGCGGCGGATGACCAGGTGGACCTACAGGCAGCCCATCAGCGAGGAGATAGGGGTCTTCGACGCAGCCGTGTTTGACGAGTCCAAGTTCTCGGTGGGCATACCGACGGTGAGGCTGGCCCTGAGGTGGATGAGCAACCAGCTGGCCACCTTCGAGCTGAGGATCCCAGGGTCTGCGTTGACCAGGGAGAATAGTCTTCAGATGGCCCGGGACGCTGTGGAGAGCATCAAGGCCACGGGCGTCAAGGCCATAATCACGACAGTGGAGGATTGATTAAGTTGAGTAAGTTTGAGCCAATCCGGAAGAACCCCGGCGACATACTCCGGTCAGAGGACTGGAACCAGATGCAGATGGACATGAAGTCGGAGATGGAGCGCCTGCTAGAGGAGATCATGGTGCTCCGGAAGTACATCGACACCATGGCCAAGAGCGTCACACTGACCAACATGGAGAGCCCCATAGGCGCGTCATACGCGTTGAACGACGCCTCGGTAGGCGACTACGCCACCACGGTCCTCGGCTACATAACTCGGCAGTACATCGTCGGCGAGGGCAACACCGGCGAGATATGCAAGTTCGGCGTCCTGGACTACTTCGACCTGCTCTACTACTGGGCGGGGGCGCTCCAGACCGACAGAGAGTGCCTGGAGATGACCCTGGAGTATGTGGACGGCACCATCCACATACAGCCGGACCTGTTCCTGCACAACTACACCCAGCTGCAGGTCAAGGGCGACAGGAACCCTTACCAGGAGTACCTCCTCTCCCCCAACGAGAGGGTGTGGTACAAGTACGCCATAAGGAACCCCTACCCCGACAAGGAGGTCAGGTACGTCAGCTTCAAGGACACCGACGAAGACAACGCGCCCAGGATAGCCAACGTGATACAGCACCTAGCCAGGGTTAGGCCGGTATAGGAAAGACAAAAGGGAAAAAAGAGGGCTAGACGTCTTCGCCTAGTTTCTCCGCCGCCACGTCGGGCTGACCGGCGCCACAGTCGCCGCAGAACTTGGCGACTACCGGTATCACCGCGCCGCAGTTCCTGCACTCCTTGACGTCCACGCCTGAGGGCGGCATCCTCCCGCACTTGGGGCACAGGTTTTCGCCTGTGCTCATCTGGGCGCCGCAGTGCATGCAGTACCTCTTCTTCTCCACCACCGAGAAGCTCCCGGACCCAGCACTGAGTCCCTCTGCCTCGGCCTTGACGGTGGCTGCCCCGAGCTCGAACCCGGCGGTCAGCGTCGCCCTGCCCATGGACTTGCCTTCTACGATGGTCAGGGGGCTCTTGACGGTTCCGAGGGTCGCGGAGAGGCTCACCACTGTGTGTTTAGCTACAGTTATCGGGGCGCCGGTGTCGTCCAGCACCTCCACCTTGACCTGTGCCGTTGACCTCCCGTCGCCGGGAACCTCGTTGGGGTCCACGGTGACGCGGAGAGCCGTGGCCTTGGCCGCCGGCTCCTCCTTTTTCTTTTTCATTACGAGGAAGTAATAGCCGCCTGCTGCACCTCCGACCACCACGAGGGCGCCCAGTAGTAGCGCTATCGGGAAAGGCTTGGGCTCCACGGTGACGGTGAAGGTAACCGTGTCTGTGCCTTCTCTATCGTCTGTGACCGTCAGGGTCACGGTGTATGTGCCCTCCTCGGCGTAGGTGTGGGCGGGGTTAGCTTCGTTGGAGAAGGGGCTCCCGTCCCCGAAGTCCCATGTGTACCCCACTATCTCGCCGTCGGTGTCCACCGACGCCGAGGAGCTGAATGTGATGGGTGACTCCGCGGTCCCCTCCGTGGGCGCCGAGATATCCGCCTCGGGCGGCACGTTGGGTGGCAACTCTATGATGCAGTAGGTGATGGCTGTGCCTGTCAGACCCTCGTTGTCCTCCACGGTCAACGTGATGGTGAAGTTACCCACCTCTGCGAAGACGTGGCCCGGGTTTTCTTCCATGAACACCCCGGAGCCGTCGCCCAGGTTCCACCTGTACTCCACGATGTCGCCGTCTATGTCGTGGGAACCCGCGGAGCTGAACGAGATCGTCTCACCTGTTATGCCGGCGTAGGGGCCGTTAGCGTTCGGTACGGGGGGCCTCGGGGCGATGTCACACCACGTGGTGTCCGTGTCGGTCACGTTGTCGTCGTCGGTGACCGTGAGGGCCACGGTATAGTTCCCCTGCAGCGTGTATACGTGGGTCGGGTCAGCCTCGAAGCTGTGCTCGGTATCGTCCCCGAAGTCCCACTCGTACTGTGTTATGGTGCCGTCAGGGTCGTGGGAGCCCTCAGAGCTGAACTCGATGGCGTCGGTGGCTCCCCCTATGTACGGGCCATTGGCGTCTGCTATCGGCGGTTTTGGTGAGATGGTGGCTGACGTTGTCGCTGTATGAGAATCACCAGAGTTATCGGTTACCTTGAGAGACACGGTGTACGTTCCAGGCTCGGCGTATGGGTGTGATGGGTTAGCGTCCGTTGAGCTGGTTCCATCGCCGAAGTCCCAGAGGTACTGAGCGATGGTGCCGTCTGGATCGCTCGAACCCGCGGAGCTGAAGCTGATGGGGTCGGTGGCTTCCCCGGAGTATGGGCCGTCCGCGTTAGCTGTGGGGTAGTGGTTCAGCGCGATGTTCAGGTAGTTGGGTGTAAGAGTAGCAGTGTAATAAAAGAAGTAATATGTGAGACTCGCCGAGAAGTCGCCTCGTCCATTGGCGTAGCCAGTCTTGCTCGCGCTCACGTAGTATTGTGCGTTGGTGAACGTGGCGGTTAGTGAGAAGGCACCGGATGCGCTGGTGGTGCCTGTCGCGAGAGACATATAGAGTATATACGTCCCTGGAGGGGGCAAACGGTAGAGGTTGACGGTGGCGCCCGATACGGGGTTTCCTTTACTGTCCTTCACGACCCCGGATATCGTGGCCGACGCGGTTTGAGCGTGGCACATCGGAGCGAACCAAGTCAGAGAGAGTAATACTATTAGCAGCAAAGCTGCCTTTTTCTTAAAACTAAGCATATTGTTACACTAGAAGTAGTCTCTGTTCTATCACAATAATTGTTTTTCGGGTGCTGAAAAGAAATGATTGTAGCTAAATCATCACAATAACTATTCTGAACAACGCCCCGGAGAACCGTGTACATCGTCATTTAATGTCCCCTTCATCGGTCTCCATACAAGAAATCTCCAAAATATTTTATCACTAGAGGAACAAGTCCTAACCACAGGTGCACCGGATGTTCGCCGAGATCGAGGAAGCTATCGTAGAGACTCTGCAGGGTAACCTGAAAGGCGTCAAGAAGGGAGGCATCGGCGGCTCGAAGGTGACCCCCAAGACGGGGCTACCATACGTCCAGGTGACGAACAGAGGCTTCAAGCCGGCGGACTCGGGCATAGGCAGGCCTGTGGTGCCGGACGACAAGGTCCTGGACGTCTTCGACGGCGACGGCGAGGAGAAGGTCTTCACCCTGTCGGAGAAGCCCGTCA
>CAZQOX010000007.1:0-18114 GCA_964594895.1 uncultured Candidatus Bathyarchaeia archaeon | reverse complement strand
AGCTTCTTCGGCGGCAGCGTCGAGGAGTTCGCGGAGGTGGCGAGCACGCTGTCCAAAGCCGGCGCGGACGCCCTGGAGCTCAACGCCAGCTGCCCCAACGTACAGGAAGAGCTGGGGATGCTGGCCTCCGACGCCGGGAACGTTGAGAAGGTGACCGCCGCCGTGAGGCAGGAGACCCGTCTACCCCTGTTCGTGAAGCTGAGCCCAAACGTCACCGACATCAAGGAGATAGCGACGGCGGCTGAGAGGGGGGGCGCCGACGCCATAACGGCGGTGAACACACTGAAGGGGATGGCCATCGACATCGACTTCAGGAGGCCGATCCTCACGAACACCACTGGCGGCCTGTCCGGTCCAGCCGTGAAGCCCGTCGCCCTCAGATGCGTCTGGGAGGTGGCGGAGGCCGTCGAGGTGCCCGTAATTGGATGCGGCGGCGTCACAACCTGGGAGGACGCGGTCGAGTACCTCCTCGCGGGCGCCTCCGCGCTGGAGATAGGCACCGCGGTGATGACCCACGGCTTCGAGGTCTATGGCCGGGTCAACGAGGGCATCCGTCGCTACCTGGAAGAGAACGGGTTCAGCGACGTGAAGGAGGTTGTAGGACTTGCACATCAAACCGGAGAAGAACAGGACAGTAGAGCTGACAGATGTAGTATCAGAGTGTAGGGACATCTCCTCGCTCCTCTTCCGTGACGAGGAGACCCGCGGCGCCAAGCCGGGCCAGTACCTTATGGTGTGGCTCCCCGGGGTCGACGAGGTGCCCATGTCGGTCAGCGCCATAGACATGGACGGCCTGTCCCGCATAACCGTCAGGGCGGTAGGAGAGATGACCGTCAGGCTCAACAGCCTCAGCCCCGGCGACAGGGTCGGCTTGAGGGGCCCCTTCGGGAACGGCTACACGATCCAAGGAGACAAGCCACTCTTCGTGGCCGGCGGCTCAGGGGCCGCTTCACTGATACCCCTTGTAGAGGAGACGCTCCGGCAGGGAACCACCCCCACCTTCGTCCTCGGTGCGAGGAGCGCCGACATGCTCCTGTTCGTGGGCAGTCTTGAGGAGACCCTCGGCGAGAACCTCATTGTATCCACCGACGACGGTTCACGGGGCTACAGCGGATACGCCTCGGGGTACGCCGCGACGCTGATGGAGGAAGACGCGTTCGACATGGTCTACACCTGTGGACCCGAGCTCATGATGGCGAAGGTCTACCAGTCAGCCCGGGAGCACGGCGTACCCATACAGGCCAGCCTCGAACGCTACGTGAAGTGTGCCGTCGGGCTCTGCGGCAACTGTGCCATAGGTCCGTACAGGGTCTGCAAGGACGGCCCAGTCTTCGACGCGGATATGCTCAGCGAGGTTAGAAGCGAGTTCGGCGTGAGCCAGATGGACGCCTCCGGCAGAGTGACCCGGGTGGAACACTGACCAGAGAGATTATCAACACAGACCCTCCCTCATATCCATAATGCCTGTACGCAACGTGCGAAGACGGTACCTGGCTCTACAGGTCCACAGCGAAGCAGACTTGACCGAAGCCGACCTGAGCCATGCCATCTCGGACAAGATCCATCTCCTGTACGGCGTCAAGGGAGCAGCGGAGACGGATTACAGGATGATCGAGTACAACCAGCAGCACAAGCAGGGGATAATCAGGTGCAGCCACGACAAGCTTATAAATACAAGGGCGGCACTCGCGCACATTACGGCGATCAACGGCGCCCCCGTGTCAATCCAGGTGATCACGGTCTCGGGTACAATCAAATCACTGAGGAAAAGACTCACTGAGTAGAGAATAGCCCTACCAACTTCTCGTTGTAATGCTCACACAGCCGTGTTTAAACTACCTCATATACTAGTGTCCATACATTGATGCAAACGGTGAAGGACTTTGGCTGAGATAAAGGTGGAGGACGCGGCTCAAGGCTACGTCGAGATGCTGCACAGGCTCGGAGTGGACTACGTGTTCAGCTCACCGGGCTCGGAGTTCATACCCCTCTGGGAGCACTTGGCCCGGTACAACTCGGAGGGCAAGAAGCCACTCTACCTGAACATCCGGCACGAGAGCGCCGCCCTCAGCATGGCTAAGGGCTACTACATGGCCTCGGGGAGGGCACAGGTGCTTCTCACACACGTGCTCGCGGGGCTCCTGCACGGAGCCATGGAGCTCAAGGCCGCCTACACCGACCAGATCCCGCTGCTCCTCTTCGTAGGCCAGGACAGGACCCACGACAGGGAGGTCTACGGCGGCACCCCCGGCCCCCACTACCTGAGCTTCACCGAGGTCGGCGGCCAGCAGCGCCTCGTCCAGCCCTACGTGAAGTGGGGAGACGCCCCCGAGACCAACGCCAACATCCTCTCGACCATCCAGAGGGCGTACCGGATCGCCTCAAGCGACGTGAAGGGCCCCGCGCTCATCAGCGTCTCCAGGGAAATGCTGTTCGAGAAGACGGAGACCATGAGGCTGCCGCCCAAGTATGTTCCGCCTTCACGGATAACCGCTGAACCCGAGGCTCTGCATGAGCTGAAGGAGATGCTGGTGAAGGCCGAGAACCCGCTGATCTACACGAGGTACCTTGGCCGGAACCATGGCGCGGTGGCCTCCCTCGTGGAGCTGGCGGAGCTGCTGAGCGTCCCCGTGTTCGAGACTCCCGGCTACATGAACTTCCCCACGAGCCACCCGCTCCACATGGGCTCCGCAGTCTCTCCCTACCTGAAGGAAGCCGACCTCCTGCTGGTCATCGACAGCAGCTCCTGGCCGCCATGGTACCCACCGGGGAGCATCCGCGGGGAGACCGAGGCGAAGACGGTGTTCATGGACCTCGACCCCATACAGCTGAAGTACCCCACGTACGGGTACCCGGCGGACCTGCTCGTGAAGGCCGACTCCAGCGTGGCGATTCCACAGCTATTGAAGCTCATAAAAGCGGAGAAACGAGGCGAGGCCACGGTTCAGGCTCGCGGCGAACGGTGGGCGGCCGAGCACAGGCGTATAAGGGACGAGCTCGAGAAGAAGGCTCTCGCCGTCAAGGACGAGAGCCCCATCGACCCCAAGTGGCTCTGCTACTGCATAGACCAGGTGATCGACGAGGACACCGTCATAGTTAACGAGACCATAACCCACGGCGGCATGATCCACCAGTACATCGAGAGGAACCGCGTGGCCCCCGGCACCCGGTACGAGTCCACGGGCCCGGTGGCGCACACGGGCCTCGGCCAAGGGATGGGAATAGCCCTGGGGGTCAAGCTCGCCGACCCGGAGAAGACGGTGGTAGCCCTAGAAGGCGACGGCGCCTTCAACTACAACCCGGTGCTGGCCTGCCTCGGGGCAGCCCAGGAGCACGGCATCCCCTTCATGACCGTCATCTACGACAACGGATGCTACGCCGCTATGAAGAGCCACGCCCGCTACTACCCAGAGGGATACTCGGTCACGCGCGGCCAGTACTACGGCGTCAGCTGCGGACCCACACCCAGCTACGCCAAGATCGCTGAGGCCTTCGGCGGCTACTCGGAGACCGTTGAAGACCCCAAGGAGGTTAGACCCGCGTTACTCCGAGCCCTGAAACAGGTGAGGGAGGGAACCATGGCTCTGCTAGACGTGAGGCTCAGACAATAGGTCACTACTATTCTTTTATTGCATATACACTCAATTCTGATGCATGGCGACTGAAGCAGTCATATTCGACCTCTTCAAGACCCTCGGCGAGTTCGAGAGGACGATCACAGACGAGGAAGCCTCGTCAATGCTCAGAGGCAGAGGGTACGAGGTGTACCCTCAGGCTTGGAGACACGCGTTCAGCTTCGTCGTATTCGTAGACTACCCAAGACATGGGTTCTGCTCACATGAGGTTCTGTTCAAACAGGTCTTCAGACGCCTCGAGGTCGATGTCGACGATGAAACCGTAAACGATCTCGCCGACATGTTCAGGGGCAGCCCGTTCCGGCTCTACCCTGTGTCGCATGAGGCCGTGAAGCGTGCCCGTGACATCGGGTTGAAGACCGCCATAGCGACATCGACGCCGAAACCGTTCTTCAGAGCCGGCATCGAACCCATCGCAGAGTACATCGACTTCACCTGCACGGGGTACGAGGCGGGCTACGAGAAATCCAATCCCCGCATATACAAGGCTGTCACGGACAGGCTGCAGGTCGAGCCGGAGGAGACGGTGGTCATAGGCGATGACCCGGTTCTTGACATCTACAACGCCAAGCTGCATGGAATGCGGGCGATACACATAGCGAGGGAAGCAGCCCCCTCCGAGCTCGCCGACTGCACAGCCAAGGACGTCCTTGAAGCGGTTAGAATCGTCGAAGAATGGGTATGTAGAGAATTGGTGCTCCCGCCGGGATTCGAACCCGGGATCTCCGGCTCGAGAGGCCGGAATCCTTAACCGGACTAGACGACAGGAGCACGGTGCACCAAAGGTAAGAGGCACATGAATAAAAATATTGGGCTCTAGATGTCGTCCCTCAGCTTCATCAGCTTGGCGATGTTCGCGCCGGGGTCAATCACCGGCTTTATGGCACCGGTCTTCGACGTGAACAGCGTCGCGACACCCGGCCCGTGCCCAGCGATGACGCAGTCGCTGTGGGTCACGATGCCAACGCTCACGGCGCCCCTCCTGTAGATCCTGCCGTAGCTGTGGTCGGCATCCATGATAGCCACGAGGTCTCCGAACCTGATGTCCCCGAGGCCGTACTCCTCGCAGGTTGCCTCGCAGAACATGGTGATGTCGTAGTCGCCTGAGGCTACGTGGCTCCGCCCCAGCCCTGAGCCCATGATGGCCGCGGGGATCGTGTGGGTGACGGGTACCTCAAGCTTCCCGTCCTGTATCGCCGGGTCTATGGCTTCGAGGAGGTCGGGGCTCATGTTGAAGAGCTTCACTTCGGGTAGGTCTAGTAACTTTAGGCCGACTCCGTATGCCTTGATCATTACTTTGTCTTCGATGACGAGCTTCTCCATGGTCTCTGGCTGGAAGTCCACCATGACGTGCTCTATGCCGCCGTGCTTCCCCACCACGACGCCCCTGTCGCCCTTCGCGTCTCCCCCAACCACCGTGGCCTCGTTGCCTATGCAGCTCAAGACGTTGAGGGCCCTGCTCTGGCCGTTTGGGTACCTGCGGTCGCTCACACGGTTCTCTATGCTGACGCCGGGTTCCACGTGGTCGGCCATCCATCCGGTGGCCACGTCGCCGACCCTGATGTTGTAAGTGATGCCTCCGACGCCGGGGAGCACAACAGGCTCGCCGTCTGCTGTGATCTTGTAGACCGCGTCGCTGACCACGGGGCTGACGACCTCTCCGATGACCGAGATCTTGACGATCTTGTCGCGGTTTGTCTTGATCAATTTAATCCACCTTTAGGGAAGATGCCGCCGTGTTAAATGTATCGAGCATAGGTAGAGGCCTACTATGTAAATTCCTGGCTACGCGACCAGGTTGACAGTGAAACCGCTAGACATGACAATACTTTCAGCGGAGGGCCGATGCGGATAAAGCCCACCAAGTTTCCATGATGAAACCCGTGAAGGCGCCGAGAAGCGAGTAGAGTCATCTCAGGTAAGCGCGTATCAGTCGGATTATCTTCATGGGGCTGCGTTTAACGAGGCCCGCGACAGTAGCCGCGACGTTGGTGCCGTTCGCCAAAGAGAGAACGTCGTCGTTGGTGACCACCTCTGATAGCGTGTTCAGGTCGTCGTCGGAGAACTTGTCCAGCATCTCCAAGACCCTGCCGCTGTCCCTGATCCTCTTTCCCCAGTACTTGTCGAACTCCGCGCGGTAGGCGGACAGCCGCTTAGCCGAGACGTCGCCCTCCTTCACGGCCTCTGCGGCGACCCTGCCCGCCATCTTGCCGGCCTCTATGCTACTGTGGATGCCCGCCCCTGTCATCGGTATGAGCTGCCCCGCGGCGTCGCCCACCAGCATGAGCCCATCTGCGACGATCCTGTCAAGGGTCCCGCTCACGGGGCAGATGCCTCCGCCCTTACTCAGAATCTTGGCGTTCCTGAACCGAGGGTCCTGGGCAACAAAGTCCTTGAGGTAATCTATAGGCGGCTTGGTGTGCCTCACACGGACGCCGAGACCCACGTTGGCCGCCTCCCTGCTCTTGGGGAAGACCCAAGCGTAGCCCCCTGGCGCGTACCTCTCGCCCATCCAGAACTCGTTGACGCTGGGGTCCTCAAGGTCGAGGCCGCCCAGCCTATACTGAGCACAGGTGACGTAGTCCCTGAAGTACCTGTCGAGGCCCGCGGAGCGTCTGATTATGCTCCAGTGGCCGTCGGCTCCGATGACCACCTTCGCGAAGAACTCTATATCCTCTCCATCAAGGATCGCCTTAACGCCTACGACTCGGCGTCCGTCCATGATGACGCCTGTGGCCCTCGTGCCGGTCATGAGCCTCGCACCGGCCTTCTCCGCGTTGTCGGCAAGAGCCTTGTCGAAGACCTCCCTATTCAATGTGTACCCGGTCCAGTCGTCGCTTGTCAGATCCACAGTATTCCCGTTTGGCGCCACTATGCGAGCCTTGGTGATCTGCTGCGATACATACGGGGGCATGGCCTCGAGCCCTCCGTCCTCGATGCCTCCGATGCTGAGCCCCTCTGCACAGTAAACCGGTGTGCCCGCCACGGGGTGCTCCTCGATAAAAATTACGTCGACGCCGTTCTCGGCGGCCGCCCTCGCGGCCATGCTGCCTCCGGGTCCCGCTCCGACGACGAGGACATCACACTGAATATTATCCATCTTAAGACAGAATGATGCCCCGGGAGAAATATATTATCCTATCGCTCAAGGACCTTCTTGGCCGCGATCTCTATGTCCCTGGCCTTCACCGTCTTGCGGCCCGCATGCTTGGCGAAGTCTATGGCTTCCCTAGCCACTTTCACGCCTATATCCTCTAAGGCCAGTCCAAGGGCGACTGCACTCTCCTCGCTCACCCTGTCCGCGCCCGCTCTCTTAATCAGCTTATGCATGGGCGCCACCTTAATTTCGCTAGGCATCCTGTTCCCTTCTATTTCCTCTTTTCGTTTCGAATAATATTTAATACTTGCGACCCTTTCCGCTAGGAGGGCTAAATTCTTGCTTTTTTCTTTTTTTAGCTCTATAAGATGCATTTTCGCTATAAACGCACTCGAAAACCCGTTAATCTTTCGCCGTCTTTAAACGTATGGCAGATAATGGGTTACATCAGTCTTAAATCGGGTTCAACTGAAAACCCCTCTGAATGGGTTTCATAGAAAAAATACTGAAACATAGAAGCAAGCTAACTGTAGCCGTCGCCATACTGGTCTACACCGCTGTGATGTCATGGTACACCGTCTCCAAACACGACTCTTTCACTACCTACGCGTGGGACCTAGGCATCTTCGACCAGTCCTTCTGGACGACAGTGAACCTGGGAATGGTCTTCCATAATACCTGTGAGCAGCATCTCGTGGAGTCGGGGAGCTTCTTCGGCGTCCACTTCAGCCCCATACTGTTCCTGCTGGTACCGTTCTACTATCTCCATCAGTCACCCGTGACTTTGCTGGTGCTGCAGTCGCTCATAATAGGTCTCTCAGCTTACCCAATTTACCTTATAGCGAGGGATAGTCTGACGGAGGAAACGGCGGCGACATTAGCCATCATATACCTGCTGAACCCCGCCATCCACGGCGTAAACTCCTATGACTTCCATGTCCAGAGCCTGCTGCCACTCGTCTTTAACTATCTTCTATTCTACACTCTGCGCTGGGACCCGAAGAGGATGATCGCGGCGTCTATACTGGCGCTGTCGGTCCAAGAGCAGATCGTGGTGGTCATGCTTGGCTACGTGGCCTTCTTGGTGGTTCACCGTACAATTCAGGGGGTGAGGTGGCGTAAACCAAGCGCCATACGAGGCGAGATCATACCCATCCTAGCCGTGCTTGCGGTCACTGTGCTCTGGTGGGCTCTGTCAGCAAACGTGCTGCACTACTTCAACCCAGACGTCCCCAAGCATCTGATGGCAGGGCAGAACTTCGCGCTCCTGGAGGTGGACTCACCGACGGAGGTTCCCCTACGCGTCTTCACCCACCCAGACAAGGCGTTCAGAGCCATCTCATATGACTGGTTCGACAAGAACGTCTATATGCTCTCCCTCTTCACGCCCAGCCTCTTCCTCGGCTTCCTAAGCCCAGCCACGCTCATACCCACAGTCCCCTGGTTCGCCGTCTCCATCCTATCCAACTACCCTCCCTACTACAGGCTGGGGTTCCAGTACCCCGCCCTCGTGGTATCGTTCATATACGTCTCCCTCATCAGGGGGTTGAAGAGGCTGAGCCTGTCCCTCAAGGAGGATAACAGCGTGAGCCTAAAAGCCGTCGTCACGGGGCTCATAGTCATCGGCGTCGCCAGCTGCGTCGCCCTGAGCCCCCTCAGCCCGTTCACGGACGGCTTCAGCCTCAGCCCCGCGTACATAAAGCCCTGCATCAGCCAGAGGAGCCGGCGGCTCACAGAGATGGTGGCGCTCATACCCCCACAGGCCTCCGTCCTGACCCAGGACAACATCTTCCCTCACGTCAGCAACAGGCTGGACGCGTACGTGATGGTGCCCGAGATAGCTCAGGACCCCGAGACATGGCGTAAAGCGAACTCGACGCTCATGGCCCTGAGGACCGACTACATACTCCTCGACATGGAGACAGACCCCCACGGCACGGCCAAGACGGCGTTCCACATAGTAGCCCGGGGCAACTACAGCCTCCTCGCCTTCTACGACAACATCTACCTCTACGAGCGAGGCAACAGGTCGACGCCCCTCCTCTACGAGCCCATCTCCGCCGCCTTCGTCCCCCGGGACCTCATACTCATGAACGCCGAGATAGTGCAGGAGCCCACCTCCAGCACCGGGGAGGCAATCCGGTACGTCGACATGTCCAGGAAATCCAGCACCGTCTGGTACGGCCCCTACGAGATAGCGCCGGAGGGAAACTACACCGCAGTCTACAGGCTCAAGACCCTCAACCACACCGAGACCGGGGTGATACTCCTCGACGCCAGGAGCAGGGGGATGACCATCGCCAACACGACCGTGGACGCGAGCCGTCTCCCAGAGGAAGGCGAGTGGCACGACGTGTCCATCGAGTTCAGCCTAGATACGGTGTCCACGGACCTAGAGCTCAGAGGCATCCTCCTAAGCGAGGACACCGATATACTTCTGGACGGCGTCCGCCTAGAGCAACGGTGAGAGTAAACGTTTAAAAGCGTGGCATGGATGATAACAGCGCACAGGTGCACATGTTTGGGCAAGGTACGCACGGAGATGATCAAGCGGATAAGCCTGGAGCTGATCGAGAAGTACCCGTACAGCTTCCAGCCGGAGTATGAGCCCAACAAACAGTTCCTCAAAGAGATAGGGCTCGACGTATCCAAGAAGCTCCGCAACAAGATCGCGGGCTACGTCACCACCATCGTCAAGTCCGACCTGCTAGCCGAGGCCGCGGAGGCCGCCCAGGAGGCCCTGGAAGAGATACAGTAGCCCAGCCTCCGACAAGATTTTAACACCCGCGAAACGTAGATTCATGGATGTCCAGTCAGCCCGTCGCCTACACCATAGACCACGAGGGACTCAGGCTCGACGTAGCCCTCGCCCCCACCGACAGGCTCCGCGTCCACGAGGAGACCATCCCGGAGCGCATACGCAGCCTGGGAGACCGGATCATACGCGACGGCGTCCAGTCAGCCCCCGTAATCGTCGACCGCGGGACATACGTAGTGCTGGACGGCATGCACAGAGTAGCCATCATGAAGCGGCTCGGCTGCAGGTTCACCTGCGTCTGCCTCGTCGACTACTTCGACCCGAGCATAAAGGTGCAGCGATGGATCCGCGTGATCCCAAGGCCCTTCTGCGCCGAGAAGGCGGAGGAGGCCCTAGCTGCCCTCGGCCTCAGGATGGAGCCCTACGAGCCGGCGAGTAGCCCCGACGAGGAAGACGGGCTGCTGCTCATATTCAGGGACCAGACGTACCGCCTAACCCAGAATGGGGAGGACCTGCTTGAGGCCTTCAAGCGGAGCCACGAGCTGGAGAGCCTACTGGAGACGTGGGGGTACCGGATAAGCTACTGCGCCGAGGCCGAGGCCACGGATAGGGTGGACTCAGGCGAATACGAAGCCGCCCTGTACCCACCTAAGGTGGAGAAGAGCCAGGTGGTGGAGGCCGCGGAGCGGGGACAGGTCTTCACCCCCAAGGCGACGAGGCATAGGCTGCCCGCCAGACCCGTGCAGGTAAACGTGCCCCTGGGGCTCCTCAGGGACAAGGAGATCAGCCTTGAGGAGGCCAACGCGCGGCTACGTGAGACGCTCTCAGGCAAGAAGCTGGCCCGATACGAGCCGGGCACCGAGTGGATGGGCCGCACCTACGACGAGGTCTTATACGTCTTTGAGTCCTAGGAACCGCCTCACCTGTTTACGGGTGAACCCGATCTCTATAAGCTTCAAGGCGAGCTCATCCTCGGGGACGCCCTCCGACAGCAGCTTGTCTCTTATGTCCCCGATGCTCTCCCGCGGCTCCCACGGGTAAATGATCCACTTGTCAGCCGACTCCGCGTAGAAGTCCGGCTCGAATCTGCTCCACGGCTTGTGGTGAAGAGTCGCTATCCTGACCTCCCTTGGACCGAGGCTTTCAACGTAATCCTTAACGACCTTGAGGCTGTTCCCGGAGTCGGCGACGTCGTCAACCACCAGCACGTTGAGGCCCGCGATGTCAGCGTTGAGCGGGTACTTCACCTGAGGCTTGTCGTTCCTCTCGTTGACCCCCGCGTAGTATATGACCTGGAGGCTCGCGAGGCTCCGGATGTTGAGCTCATCGCTCAGAATCCTGGCGGGGTCGAAGCCGCCGCGGCTCACAGCCACGATGAGGTCGGGCCTGAAACCGCTCTCAGCTATCTGGTCGGCGAGCTTCTCGGACAGACGCTGGACGTCCATCCAGGTGATGTAGAGGTACCTCTCGTTGGTCAACCGCTCTCCCCCGCGGGGCTTGTTAACTTGATGAAGTCTGTTTTAAATAAAGCGCTTCCGGTATGGACGGTGTGGCAGACTTGCTTGACGACCCGGCTCGATGGATGAGAAAGTTGATCAAGGGCTTCATCGCAGGCCCAGAGAACACGATGCGGAAGTGGGGCGGCGAGCCCGCGTGGGCCGAGCCCCTCGTCGGCTACAGCAGCGGCGCAGACCCCCTCTACACGTTCTATAAGCAGGACATAGGCGGCTTCTATCTGTCGCCGCTGGAGCTCATCAGCGAAGCCTACCCTGGCGAGGAGTTCAAGGCCGACGAGCTCACAGTGGTGAGCTGGATACTGCCCCAGACAGAGGCCACCAAGAGGGACCACAGGAAGGAGACCCGCTTCCCCAGCGAGCGATGGGCGCGCTCCAGGATATTCGGCGAGGAGGTGAACGTCAGGCTCAGGGAGCACGTGGTCGAGAAGCTGTCCGAGGAGGGCGTCGAGGCTGTAGCCCCCATGCTGTCTCCGCTGTGGAAGGGAGCCACCTCAGAGAAGTACCTCTACGCCTCCACTTGGTCCGAGAGGCACGCCGCATACGCCGCCGGGCTGGGAACATTCGGGCTCAGCGACGGCCTCATAACGCCCCGCGGGAAGGCCATGAGGACAGGCAGCGTCGTGGCGAACATCAGGATCGACCCCACGCCCAGGCCCTACACGGACCACCACGCCTACTGCCTCTTCTACGCAGACGGCAGCTGCCGCAGATGCATGGAACGGTGCCCCATAGGCGCCATAACCGAGGAAGGGCACGACAAGAGGGCTTGCCGCCTGTACGTCGACATGACCCGTGAGTACGTGCGCCGCAACTACGGGTTCGACGGCTACGGGTGCGGCTTCTGCCAGACAGACGTACCATGCGAGTCAAGCATACCAAGACAGCTATTACCGGAAAAATAGGGGAAAAGACCGGGTCTTACTCGGTGACGGGGGTCACCGAGCCGTCCTGTTCGACGGAGCCCGTCCACTCGAAGACCGGCTCGGCGTCCACCGTGATCTCAACGGAGTAGGTTGGCTTCCAGACGACGGGGAAGCTGACTTCCACGGTCCAGCCTTCCGAGGTGTACTGGAGCCTGCTGAAGCCCAGCAGCCCCTCCGGCGTCAGGTTCTCCATCTCCCAGGCACCATGCTCCTCGTCACCCAGCTCGGGATAGTTGGCCTCGACGTACTCCACCGCGATGTCTCTGGCCTGCTCTGGGCCCAGTATCTCAGTCTCATTAGGCGTCAGGCTCGTGGATAGCTCCGTCACCGATGAGCTCTGGTCGACTGTGCCGTTCCAGTTGAAGGCGGGCTCACCGCCGTACTCGATCTCCACCTCGTACACTGGACGCGCCACGACGGCGTAGCCTACGTGCACAGTCCAGTCCTCCGCCTCATACATCCGTCGGGTGTATCCGACGAGGGCGGGTACTCTACCTTCGCTGATCTCGGCCCACTCCGCGGGTGCCGCCACGTCTGAAAGCTCCTCGTAGCGCTCGATGACGTAGGCGACGGCGACGTCCCTCGCCGTCTCAGGTGGGAGGAGCTCGGAGACGGCTTTCTCCCTCTGGTTCAGCTCGTCCCAGACGCCGTCTATGACGGCGCTCAGCACCTGGTCGTCGCTGATGTTTATCCGTATCTCGTGTGGAGTGACGACCTGGGCGAGAACCTGTCCGGCTCGGTCCCCGTACCCAGCGTGGCTGCACTCGAACGCGACGGTGACGAAGTACTGGACGGGGTAGCTCTCAGCCGCCGCGACGTCTATGACCGCCATCGAGCCGGGGACGCCGTCGAAGCTGAACGTCGGCGCGTGTCTCAGGAAGTCGAGGGCGATCTCCTCAGCTTCCTCAGCGGTCGTGTCGTCTGTGATGAGCAGCCTACCCTCGAGCTCGTCGTACCTCTCGTCGGTGACCGCCCTGATCACCTCGCCCTCACTCGCCACGATCTTGGTGAAGTGAGGCGTGAGAACGGTGGCGACCATCATTCCCGTCCTGTCGCCGTAGCCCGCGTTCCGCGAGGTGAAGGCGATGGTGACCTCCCAGGTGTTCGGCATCCTGAGGGGCTCCACCTTCACCGCCTCCACAGTTTCAGGCATCCCGTCGTAGGCGTACGTGGGCATGCCCTTGAGATATTGTGTGGATACGTAGATGGCGTTCTCCTCAGTGAACCTGGGGGCGTTACTCCAGGCGTACAGGCTGAGCGCCGGGAAGGCACCCACTAACATTATCGCTATCAGCGTGTTTACTACTTTGGTCATGTAGCTTCAAGCACATAGACTCACTGCATCAGTATAATCCCAGCGTTTAGAACAGGTGTTTCAAATCCTAGAACACCGGGGAAACACATAAACAGGTTGCCCCCTCCATTCAGACAAAGGGAGAGAGGCAAGTGACCCGCGCATTGTTCGTAGGCAGGTTCCAGCCCTTCCATTATGGACACCTCTACGCCATAGAGAAGATACTGGAGGAGAACGACGAGCTGGTGCTCGTGGTGGGCAGCGCCCAGATGAGCCACGAGCCCGACAACCCCTTCACAGCCGGTGAGCGCATAGAGATGATCCGCGCCGCCCTCGACGCCGCAGACATACCCAGTGAGCGGTACATGATCATACCCATATCGGACGCCCCCGCCCACAGGGTCTGGGTGAGCGCCGTAGAGAGCCAGACACCGCGTTTTAATTTCGTCTACAGCAACCAGCCCCTGACCAAGCGGCTGCTCATAGAGGCCGGGTACGAGGTCAGGTATATACCCATGTTCCATCGCGGCAAGTACGAGGCATCAGAGATAAGGCGGAGGATACTGGAGGAGGAGGAGTGGAACGACCTAGTGCCCCCCGAGGTCTATAGGATAGTTCAGGAGATAGACGGCGAGAACAGGATAAGGGACCTCGCCAAGACGGACTCGGTGAACGCCGGGAGGAGATAGAGTTGCCGGAGTACCTCAGGCTGAGCCGAGAGCTGCAGGGACGGTTCTCCGGGCTGGCTGCCCAGATAGTCAGGTTCAGCGGCGTGACCGTCGCCAGGGATAGCCCCGAGCTGGAGCAGTACAAGACTGAAGTCTCCGACAGGATACTGGAGCGGTGGGACATCGAGGAGCTGAGGGAGCACCCCGCGTTCAGGGCGTACAGAGACTTCTTCTGGCAGATGGGCATCGACCCCACCAAGGTTAGGCCCGCCGCGGAGGCGCTCATAAGGAGGGCGCTCAGGGGCAACCCCATACCCAAGATAAACACGTGGGTGGACGCATACAACCTCGTCTCCATGGAGTCAGCGATCCCGGTCGCCAGCTTCGACGCCGAACTCCTCGAGGGTCCGCTGCTGATGAGGGGGGCCGTGAAGGGCGAGGAGTTCCTCGGGATAGGCATGAAGAAGCCCGTCGTCTTGGGCGGAGGGGAGGCTGTCATAGAGGACGGGAAACGCCTCGTAGCCATCTACCCGTACAGGGACGCAGACTACAGCAAGGTGACCATGAAGACGAGGAACGTCCTCATGCTCATGTGCGGCGCCCCCGGGATAACCCTCGCCGAGATGGAGGAGAGCGCCGCCCTAGCCAGGAGGATCCTCTCCCGGTTCTGCGGGGGAGCCGCCTCACAGTAAGACGCCATGATAACCGTAGACGGCTCCATGATGGAGGGAGGCGGGCAACTGCTCCGCATGGCAACCGCCTACAGCGCCATCCTCGGGGAGCCTTTCACGATTCACAGCGTAAGAGCTGGGCGAAGCCAGCCCGGCCTCAGACCCCAGCACCTGACGACCCTTAGAGCGGCGGCTGAGATGACGAAGGCTGAGCTACGCGGCGCAGAGCTGGGCTCAACGAATATAACTTTCAAGCCGAAGAACATCCGAGGCGGCAGATATCGTTTCGACATAGGGACAGCCGGCAGCGTGACCCTGCTTCTCCAGTGCCTCGCCCCCATCGCGGCGTACGCCGACAGACGGGTCGAGCTACACATCACGGGGGGGACGGCGGTACGGTGGTCGCCGCCTACGCCTTTCCTCGAGAATGTAGTGTGGCGAGCCTACGACGCTGTGGGGCTCCGATGCAGCCTGGAGGTGAGGCGCCACGGTTTCTACCCGAAGGGGGGAGGAGAGGTGAGGGCGTCTGTGGAGCCCACGGAGACCGTCGGGCGGTTTCTACCCGGGCATGAGCCGGTCGGCACGGTCTACGGCGTCTCCCTCTGCGGGCGGCTGCCAAGACACGTCGCCGAGCGACAGGCGGCTTCAGCAACGGAGACACTGGAAGAGTCGGGGCTCAAATCAAGAGTCTCCGTATCCCATCTGGATGGGGAGGAGGCACCCTACTCGCCTGGGAGCCTCATCTGTCTCTGGGCAGACCACATGTTTCTCGGGTCAGACTCTCTCGGCGAACGCGGGAAGCCGGCCGAGAGGGTGGGGAACGAGGCCGCCACGAGTCTCGTGGAACAGATCGGGACAGGGGCAGCGGTGGACCTCCACACATCAGACCACATGATACTTCCCTGCTCCCTGGCTGAGGGAGAGTCAAGGTTCTCCACGAGCAGGCTTACGCTTCACACGCTCACCGCCGTTGAGCTGGCTAAGATGTTCACGGGCGCCGAGTTCAAGGTCTCGGGCCGCGAGGGCCAGCCGGCGACGATAAGCTGCGTCGGGGCGGGGCACAGCCGCCGCCAGTAGTGCTTATCCATGACCCTTACACCATTGATGTGACTGGGAGTCATGATCACACTCCGCTACGAGGGGGGCAGGGTCAAGGTGGACGGCGGCCAGGTTTACCTAGGCACTGTGGAGCCGTCCGACGAGTACCCCGGCTACATGTACCCCCAGATCATTAGACACCTTGAGGCATCAGGGACAGAGTTCAGGGACGAGGCGATGAAAGCCCCGGCGCTGCCGCCCATGCGAGCCGACATAGATTTGAGGGACTACCAGTCCGAGGCCCTCTCCGAGTGGAGCCGGAGCGGGCACAGGGGCGTCGTCGTGCTCCCCACGGGCGCCGGGAAGACGTTTATCGCCGTGAAGGCGATCGAAACCTTACAGGCCTCAGCCCTGATCACGGTGCCCACCATCGTCCTCGTGGAGCAGTGGCGTGAGGTGCTGGAGGAGTCCCTCGGCGTCAAGGTGGGCGCACTCGGCGGCGGCGAACAGGACATCCAGCCAATAACGGTCTCAACGTACGACTCGGCTAGCCTCAGGGCGAGACACCTAGGGAACAGGTTCCAGCTGCTCGTCTTCGACGAGGTCCACCACCTGGCGGCGCCCACCTACAGAAGGATAGCCACCTGGTACCTGGCGCCGTACAGGCTCGGGCTGACGGCCACCCTGCAGGGGGACGAGGCCACCCAGGAGCTGTACGGGGAGCTCGTGGGGCCGACGGTCTACCGCCTCGGCGTGGACAGCCTCGCGGGCAAGCACCTATCAGACTACACCGTGAAGACGGTTAAGCTGCCCCTCACAGCCGAGGAGAGAGACGAGTACGATAGGCAGTACGAGATCTACAGGGGCTTCCTCAGGCGACGAAACATCAGGATCAGGGGCGCCCAGGACTACCTGAGGCTGGTGCGGCGCAGCGGCAGGGACCCTGAAGCCAGGAGAGCCGTGCAGGCGCGGGGCAGAGCCATGGACACCGCGTTGAACGGCGGCAACAAGATCGCGTACATGAAGAGCCTCCTCAAGGCGAACCCCGGCGAGAAGACCCTCATATTCACGAGCCGCAACAAGCTCGTCTACAGGCTCAGCAGGGAGCTCCTCATCCCCGCGATAACCCACCAGACGCCCCAGGCGGAGCGGGAGGAGATCTTGGGCGGCTTCAGGGACGGGACATATAAGCGGATAGTGACGAGCAGGGTCCTCGACGAGGGGGTGGATGTCCCGGACGCCAGCATGGCGGTCATCATAAGCGGATCTGGCAGCAACAGGCAGTTCATCCAGCGCCTCGGCAGGATACTCCGCAAGACGCCTGGCAAGGAGGCGGTGCTCTTCGAGCTCGTCTCCGAGGGGACAGCCGAGACGTACCTCAGCGCAAGGAGGAGAAGGCGTTGATGCTACCCACCGAGCACATGAGGGTCTACAGGCGTAAAGGCGTCATCAGGCCCATCTTCCTCGGCGACGACATAAGCCTATCTAAGACGCTTATAGCGACCTACAGGGACCACGTAGGCGAGAAGCGGGGGACCCTATCCGAAGCCCTGTCTGACTGCGAGCAACTAGGGTACGACTACCGGCTCGTGAGGGGGTTGTCCTCCGTGCTGGAGGCCAGATGCGTGTTCGCGTCTGACGCGGCGGTGCCCCCCCTGAATGCCAGGGTGATGGTGTTCAGGGAGGCCGCTGGGAGGGTCGTGGCTACGGAGAGGGAGAGGGTGGCCGTGCTCGCCGCCGTAGCCAAGAGGCTGGGCGTCACCGCACAGGAGCTGGACACGAGCCTTTACGGCGATCTGGAGGACGAGCAGATCCTATCCGAGTTCAGCGAGCCCACGCCAGGGGGGCTCAACCTCTTCTACAACTACGCGAATGCCGTCGCACTGTTGGCGTACTCCAGGAGCATCCACGCCGAGGCAGACGAGCCTGATGAGTACCTCCAGACGCTGGCGGAGAGAATCGGGGGCGCAGAGTTCAGCGACTCCGAGAAGGGTCTGTCAATATCCTTCAATCTGAGGCCCACAAACAGGCTCTCGCAGAGAGGGTCAAGGATCGACGAGTTCGTCGCCCGACTGCTGAACATCGGGTCCTGGTCCATAACTGCATCCATCGTGTACCCGACAAGGAGGAAGGACGCCGCAGTCATGGAGCTGAACAGCGTCCAGCACGGCGGCCTCCTCAGGAAGGACCCCAAAGATAAGGAGCTCATCATAGACATACCCTTCAGGGAGCCTAGGAAGCCCACCCACGGCGAACTCATCGTGCTTGAGCAGCTAGCCCATCGGATGGGGGTCACAGAGGAGCAGCTGCTTCGGGAGATAAGAGAGGAGGGACACGAGTACCGGGACCTGGGTGGCGTCCTCGTGACGCCGCGCAAACTAGACGAGATCGTCAGCGCCCTCAACGGTGTAGAGACCCTCGGGGAGGCCAAGGTCGTGCTCCGCGTTAATGGAGTACACAGCGTCATGCCCGTGCTGGAGGCCCTCGGCTACCAGGTGGAGCCGAGGCGGCCC
>CAZQOX010000006.1:0-19117 GCA_964594895.1 uncultured Candidatus Bathyarchaeia archaeon | reverse complement strand
CTCAGCAGGCTAAGCGACAAGCTCCACATACCCAAGCCAGTGAAGGAGCGCGCCGCCGTCATCTACAGGAAGGCCCTCGAGAAGGGACTTGTCCGCGGACGAAGCATAAGCGCCATCTCGGCCGCCAGCCTCTACGCCGCGTGCAGGGTCACAGGCACGCCCAGGACACTACGCGAGCTCGGCGATGTCAGCACAATCGACAAGAAGGACCTGGCCCGCTGCTACAGGCTTCTCCTCAGGGAGCTGAACCTGAGCATGCCCATCCCAAAGGCCCTGTACAGGGTGCCCAAGATCGCTGCCAAGGTGGACATCAGCGAGAACACCCAGCAGACAGCCGTGGACATCCTCAGGAAGGCCGAGGAGCTGAAGACCACCGCAGGCAAGGACCCCATGGGGCTCGCCGCGGCCGCCCTCTACATCGCCTGCGTGATGAACGAGGAGAAGCGGACCCAGAAGATGATCGCGGACGCCGCCGGCGTCACCGAGGTCACCATCAGGAACCGCTACAAAGGCCTCAAGGAAGCCCTGCACCTCGAGCTGTAGGCTCGAACCCGTTTTTGAAACGTTTTTTAAACCAGATGCGTTCCTTTCGGACATCTGGTGCCGCAGATGAGTGAACCCGTGCCCTACTTGACCGAAGAGACCTACCGCCCGTATTGGCTGGAGGATGGGCGCCCGGCGGTTCTACGACAAGGTGAAGCTCATGTTATTCGCCGCCGTACTTCATGGCGAGGCCGTCGATGTAGCCCAGGGTCTCCTGGCTGAAGCTCTTCAGTCCTCGCGTCTTAGCGGCTTCGTCGTATGCCCTTATGAAGCCGAAAGGGTCTCCGACGGTCTCCAGGAGCCTCTCCTTGCCCAGGACCTCTATGATTGTGCTCGACATGTAGTGTCCAGTCGGGTGCCCCGCCTTCGGCGGAGTCATGCGGAGCATCCTAGAGAGCTCGCCTACGTCCTCGTTGATAGCTATCCTCCGTATGAGCCTGTCCATCTCCTGGATCACCCAGGGTGAGTCTGCGACGTGTTCGTCGCGCGAAGGGTACCCCAGTGTGAATATCTGATCGGCTATCCCCTCCTCGTTGAGCTGCCTGAGGACCCACATGATGTCGCTGTCTTTGGCCTCCACCTTCTCAGGGTCGTATGCGCAGAACCCTCTGGCCACGTTGTGGAACAGCTCGTGGGCGAGGAGGCCGCCGAAATCTGTTCCAAGGTTCATGGCGAAAAGCGGGTCGATCACGATGGCCTCGTAGCCTCTCGAGCCCATGTCGAACACCGCGAAAGCCACGACGGGGCTTCCCTCCACGTCGGATGGAACCCATTCCCTGACCTTCGAGACGGGGCCTTCGACGAAGCCCTCCCTCTCCTCCAGCCTGGTCATCCAGGCCTCCAGCTCCCGTCTCCTCTCAGCCACATCGACGTAGTGTTTGACGTACCAGTCGCCCATGTTCACGGCCTTCTCCCTGGCGGCCTCCGACGACGGCTTGTAGGCTAGCCTGTACTTCTCCTTGAAGAAGCTGGGCTTGAACTCGTTGGATAGAGCCCTGTAGCCAGGGGAGTCCAGCAGCTCATCCCACTGATGCTTCGGAGGCTCCATGTCGGCTTGGAGCACATCCAATATCCTCCAGAAGGCGTTCATCCCGCCGAACTCCAATACAGGATCCATGTCAACCCGCCCCGTGTCATCCGCCTCAAGCGCCTAGACGTGCACAGACATGCCTAGCAGCCTCATGGCCCTCTAAAATGGCTTTCGGCAAGGGCTTGCACCGCAGTTGGCGCAGAGGAAGGCCGAGAAATAAGCGGTGAGGCACCGGGTTACCACTAAAGCAAAATACGGATGTAACCCAACAATCCACAAGAGATGAGGATCGCAGTAATCGCCGACGACCTGACGGGAGCCCTCGACACAGGCGTCCAGTTCCGCCAATGGGGTTATACGGTTCAGCTCACAGAAGCCCCAGAAGATAGCGTCGCCGAAGTGATAATAACTAACACGGATACACGTAACAAACCGCCCCAGCAAGCCTACCAGACCACATACGCTGTGGCCGTGAAGCTCCGAAACCACGACATCATCTACAAGAAAACCGACAGCACCCTCAGAGGAAACCCGGGACCAGAACTCCAAGCCATACTCGACGCCGCCGGCGAAAAACAAGCCATACTCACGCCCACATACCCGCCCACCAGGCGTAGAGTCAAAGACGGCCACCTCTTCATCGCAGAAAAACTCATCACAGAAACCGAGTACATCAACGAATACCACAGAAAGACCAGCTACATACCAGAAATACTGGACACGGAAACACCGATATACAGCGTCGAGAACCCGGCCAACATCCAGGAGACAGGCATAACCGTGATCGACTCCGAGACCGAGCAAGACCTACAGAGGATAGCCGCCAGACACACCCGGATAATGGCGGGCTCGGCTGGACTAGCCGACGCCCTATGCCAGACACTCAGAAGCCCTCCACCGGTGCTAACAGTCATCGGAAGCACGCGAACGGAATCAAGGCGACAAGCAGAACTACTCTGTGAAAGGCTGGGCGCGGTCTCAATCCCCCTGAACATCGTTGAAGCACTCAACCAAACTCCCCAAAAGGAAACAGCGCGAATGGCGAAAAACGCGTTAAACAAGGGACACGACGTAATACTCACATCAACCCCTACCCCAGAGATAGTGGAACAGACACGGGCAGAAGCAAAAAGGCTAAACATTACACTCCGAGAACTCGAAGCCCGCATCACAACAGCTCTAGCAGGGGCAACGGAAGGTCTCCTGACCCAAAGCCTGTCAGGAATAATCGTTACGGGCGGCGCTACCGCCCTAGCCGTCACCGAGAAACTCGGAACCAGAAACATCGAAATCCGGGACGAGGTTCAACCCGGAGTGCCCGTCCTCAGACTAGACGATCTCCCAGCCGTGACCAAGGCAGGGGGGTTCGGTCAACCGGACACCCTCATCCAAGCCACACAGTACCTCAAGAGGAGACACAGATGAAACCCTTGATAGCCATCACCCTCGGAGACCCCGCGGGCATCGGGCCAGAGATAATCGCAAAAACCCTGGCGGACCCAGAGACATACAGGATCTGCAAACCGCTGGTGGTCGGCGACGGCCACGCCATGCGGATGGGAATAGAGGTGGCCAGACAGAGCCTCAAGATCAACTCCATAGAGAAACCAGGAGAGGCCAGATTCAGCCACGGAACCATCGACCTCATAGACCTCAAGAACCTCGAGCCATCAAAGATCGAGATGGGTAAAGCTGCAGCCATGACCGGGGCGGCCAGCGTCCAGTACGTCATCCACGCGGCAGATCTAGCGTTGGCAGGGAAGGTGGACGCCATAGTGACGGCGCCGCTCAACAAGGAGGCGATGCACATGGGCGGATACAGCTACCCGGGGCACACGGAGCTGCTGGCCGAGAAGTCAGGCACCAGCGAGTACGCCATGATGCTCGCCACAGGAAGCCTCAGAGTAGTCCACGTAACCACCCATATACCGTTCAGAGAGGTCACGGATCACCTCACCACGGAGCGAGTGCTAAGCACCATTCACATCGCAAGGGATGCGTGCCTGAGCCTAGGCATAGGGAACCCCAGAATAGCTGTAGCCGGGCTCAACCCACACAGCGGCGACGGCGGCATATTCGGGGACGAAGAGGAACGTATCATCAAACCCGCCATCACGGAAGCGTTAGAGGAGGGCTTAAACGTGGATGGGCCGGTGCCGGCTGACACGGTGTTCGGCAGAGCCGCCGGCGGACAATACGACATCGTAGTCGCCCTCTACCACGACCAGGGCCACATACCGGTAAAGCTCCTGGGCATGAAATACGATGAATCCACCGGCAGATGGGAGAGCGTCAGCGGCGTAAACATTACCCTCGGCCTCAGCTTCATACGGACCTCGGTGGACCACGGCACAGCCTACGGCAAGGCAGGCAGAAGAGAGGGGACCGCCAACCCGGAGAGCCTCAAGGAAGCCATCCAATACGCCGTCAGGATGGCAGAGGCACGAAAAAGCCAATAAGCCCACAAGACCCCCATCAAACCATGCAGCTCCCAAAGATGGCTAGAGCCAGACAGATATTCGATCAACCGGAAATCAAAGACATATCCACCGAGATTAGGGAAGAACTGGAGAAGAAAAACCTCAAAGACCATGTGAACCCCGGGCAGCGAATCGCGGTAACCGCCGGGAGCCGGGGAATAGCAAACATACCCCTGATTCTTAAGACCGTCGTAGACGAACTGAGAGCACTCGGAGCCGAGCCATTCATTGTGCCCGCCATGGGGAGCCATGGGGGGGCCACCCCGGAGGGTCAGATCGAGGTGCTACACAGCCTAGGCGTCACAGAGGGGTCAGTGGGAGCCCCAATCGAAGCAAGCATGGAAGTAGAGAGAGTCGGAACCCTACCAGACGGAGTAGATATCTACCTGAGCCGAGTCGCCTGTGGGGCGGACGGGATATTCGTGGTAGGCCGCATCAAGCCCCACACCGACTTCAAGGGAGAGATCGAGTCGGGGCTACTAAAGATGATGGCCATAGGGCTCGGCAACCAGAAGGGAGCCGAGATGATCCACTGGCACCGCTACGACGGCTACCACCGTATACTGCCTGAGGCGGGTAAACTCATCGCGGAGAAAACCAACATCGTCATGGGGCTGGCTCTGCTGGAGAACGCCCACCACGAGACCGCCGAGACACACGCATTATGCCCAGAAGAGTTCTACGAGAAAGAAAGACGGCTGCTGGAGACCGCGAAGAACCTTCTTCCGAGGCTCCCCTTCAACGACGTCGATGTACTGGTGGTCGAGGAGATAGGGAAGAACATCAGCGGAGTTGGCATGGACACCAACGTCACGGGCAGGTTCTGGATGCCCGGCGAAAACGACCCAAGGGCACCAAAAATCAAAAAGATAGCCGTACTCGACCTAACGGAGGAGACCCACGGCAACGCCATAGGCATCGGGCTGGCGGACGTGACCACCAGGAGAGCCTTCGAGAAGATCGACTACCACCAGACGTATGTAAACTGTCTCACGCAGGGGAGCGGCGAGACAGGCAAGATACCCCCCTTCCTCGCCAACGACAGGGACGCCATAGCCACCGCCATCAGGATCAGCGGACCCATACGGCCGGAGGCGGCGCGGGTCATACGCATCAAGAACACTCAGGAGCTGGAGACCCTCTACATCTCGGAGGCGCTCGTCGATGAGCTGAGGGCGAGCCCTGAACTCCAGAGGCGTCTGGTGCTCGTGGAGGAGCCTCGAGAGATGCAGTTCGACGTGATGGGGTACCTGGCGAGATAAACGTCCTCAAGGTTTTCACCCAGACTTATAGAAGAGTACCGAGGATGCCTATACGGTGCACTGTTTGGAGCTGATAGACGCCATAAAGGGCAGGAGGAGCATACGCAGGTTCAGGGATAGGCGGGTCCCCATGGAGATGGTCCGGGAGGTGCTGGACGCCGCCAACTACGCGCCCTCGGCTAAACGAGGCGAGCAGTGGAGGTTCACAGTCCTCACCGGCGGCTCCAAGGATGCCTTCGTGGCTTTCTTCGACGCCGAGCTGGACAGGTTCATAGAGGAGCACGGAGCCAAGGAGGCTGGGTCGTCCAAGAACTCGTGCAGGATCATGGACGAGGCCCCCGTGCTCATCCTGGTCTGGAACAGCGGGGAGTACGGGTGGACCACCGAGGAGCACAGCGTGGCGGCCGCCATCCAGAACATGCTTCTACGGGCTTATGATCTAGGCCTGGGCAGCCTATGGATAGGGGACGTCTACTATGCCTACGAGGCCATACGGGGGTACTTCGGGAAGGCGTGGAAGCTCAGCGGAGCCGTTTCCCTCGGGTACGCGGACGGCGAGGGCCGCGCCTTCACGAGGAAGACCGTCGACGAGGTGGCGGAGTTCATCGTCTAACCATTTTTCGGTTAACAAGTCTTTTATCCACACACGGTTCATTCGTTGGCACCTAGCTTGCTAGGAGGTAGAAGTGTGTATCACTTGGACTGGAAAGGACTATCCTCCTGACGGAGGACGATATACCCGAGAAATGGATTTCTTCCGCGATCAGCCTCCCGAGAACCAATAAGCCTTCGCATCACGGGTTCTCCAGAAAATTCCGGAGAAATCATCCTGAGTCAAGCCACCTGAAAGGCATGTCGAGAGAACACCCCCGAAGAACGGCAAAAAATCGCCCAGTATGGCTTGACACCGAAAGTCAAGCTCCGGCGACGGCGTCCACAGCTTTCAGCCAGACTTACATTAGCCATCGATGGCGTGAGACATCTATCCTAGCTGCGTTTTACAGCGGCGGCGAGCCATCCGGGGAGGGGTCGTACAGTGCCCTATGTTGACGAGATAGAGGACCTAAGGCACCGGAACGACCACCTGAACGCAGAGATCGTGGATAAGATATCGGAGTGGGTTGAGGCCTCAAGAAGACTCGCGGAGATAAACAGAGTCCATGGAGGGTCTCCTGAGGCTCTCAGGGAGGAACTGCTCACCAACGTGAGGGAGGCAGCCTCCAAGTGGGGGTTAGATCCCGAAGGGCTTGAACGGATCTTCGCTGCGATGATAGAGATCCGGAGTGGCCCTGAGGTGGGTTCATGTTGACGGAGCTTGAGACGCAGGAGGCGGAGAGGGTTAAGGTGAACCTCATTAAGCTCCCATTCAGCAACACCCCCTTCGAGGTTTTCACGAAGATATGCAAACGGTGCCGCCACGCCTACCTCCTCGAGTCCATGGAGGGCCCCCAGAAGCTCGCCCAGTACTCCTTCATAGGCTTCGACCCCCGTATCGTCGTCAGGGTTAAGGGCGGAGAGGTCGTGACCGAGGACACCGTGACCGGTTCAGTCACCCGGGAGAGGGGGGAAGACCCCCTCGACGCCGTCGAGAAGAAGCTGGACGGTCACAGGGTGCTTAATAAAAGGTTCAGGCTACTTGGTGGAGCCGTCGGATACATCTCCTATGATGCGATACGGTGCTGGGAGAGGCTCCCCGTGGACACGGTGGACGACCTCGGCTTCCCCGATTTGGAGATGGGGGTCTACGATGACGGCATCGTCTTCGACCACTTGAAGGGCGAAGGCTATTACCACTACACGGGGGAGTACCGCCTCGGCAGGGTGTGCAGCCTCCTCAAGGAGTCCACCGAGTACGCCCCCCTCGCCTACGAGCCCCCGAAGACGAACATCTCCAAAGAGGACTACATGGCAGCCGTCGAGAGGGCGAAGGAGTACATCGCCGCCGGAGACATCTTCCAGGTGGTTCCCTCGAAGCGCTTCGAGTTCAGATTCAGGGGAGACCTCATCGCCTTCTACAGGAGCCTCAGGGAGATCAATCCCTCCCCGTACATGTACTACCTCAAGATGGGGGATCGCCAGATAATCGGCTCCAGCCCTGAGATGCTGGTCCGGGTCGACGGAAACACCGTGGACACCTTCCCCATCGCCGGAACCTGCCCCCGGGTCGACGACCAGAAGGAGAACGCACGCCTCGCCGAGGAGCTCATAGACGACCCCAAGGAGCGGGCCGAGCACGTGATGCTCGTCGACCTCGGCAGAAACGATATCGGGAAGGTCGCTAGGTATGGCAGCGTCCACCTCCCGGAGTATATGACCATCCACGAGTTCAGCCATGTCCAGCACATCGTAACCCAGGTCAGAGGAACCCTCAGGGAGAACAGTGACTGTTACGACGCCCTCAGAGCCGTCTTCCCGGCGGGGACAGTCTCCGGGGCCCCAAAGGTCAGGGCCATGGAGATCATCGAGGAGCTTGAGCCCACGAGGCGGGGCCCCTACGCAGGCGCCGTGGGATACTTCAGCTACAACGGCAACGCCGACTTCGCCATATCGATCAGGACCCTCGTCGCCGACGGAGATAGGGCTACCATCCAGGTGGGGGGCGGCGTGGTGGCCGACTCGGACCCGGAGAAGGAGTGGTTCGAGACGGAGCACAAGGCGGCGGCCCTGATGAAGGCGTTGGAGGCCGCGGGAGGTGGTGAAGCTTGAAGGTGCTGGTCATCGACAACTACGATTCCTTCGTCTATAACCTGGTGCAGTACATCGGGGAGCTCGGCGGAGACCCCGTGGTCTACAGGAACGACGAGATATCACTGTCCCAGGCCCAGAGACTGAGACCAGACCGGATAGTCATCTCCCCCGGCCCCGGGGACCCCAGATACATCCAGTACTTCGGCGGATGCGCTAAGATCATCCGTAACATGGGACCAGAGACCCCTCTCCTGGGAGTCTGCCTAGGCCACCAAGGCATCATCTTCTGCTATGGTGGCAAGGTGATCCGGGCAAAGAGGCTGATGCACGGCAAGTCGAGCTTGATAGAGCACGATGGCCGGGGCCTCTTCAAGGGGGTCGAGAACCCCTTCGAGGCGACTAGGTATCACTCCCTCGTCGGTGAGAAGCGTTCTATCCCGAACTGTCTGGAGGTGACCGCCTACGCCAAGGATGACGGTGAGGTCATGGGCGTCCGGCATAGGGAGCACCCTATCATGGGGGTCCAGTTCCACCCCGAGTCCATCCTGACCACCGAGGGGAAGAAGATCGTAACCAACTTCCTGGAGATGTGACTCCGTGCTCAAGCATTCAATTGGGAAGCTGGTGGAAGGCGGGGACCTCACCTTCGAGGAGGCCCAGGAAGCCATGGGTGAGATCATGTCGGGAGGAGCCACGGACGCCCAGATAGGCTCGTTCCTCACGGCCCTCAGGATGAAGGGAGAGACCATCGACGAGATATCCGCCTTCGCCTTATCGATGAGGGAGTACTGCCGCAGGATCAACCCGAAGGTGGACGGGCGGCTTGTGGACACCTGCGGAACCGGAGGCGATAGAATCGACACGTTCAACATCAGCACGACGGCTGCCTTCGTCGTGTCAGGCGCCGACGTGAGCATCGCGAAGCACGGGAACCGCTCCGTCACGAGCAGCTGCGGCAGCGCCGAGGTCCTCCAGGGGCTGGGGCTCAACCTCTCCCTTGATCCGGGGGACGTCGAGCGTTCCATCGAGGAGGTGGGCATCGGATTCATGTTCGCCCCAGCCTTCCACCCGGCGATGAAACACGCCGTCGGCCCCAGGAGGGAGCTGGGCGTCAGGACGGTCTTCAACATCCTAGGCCCCCTCACGAACCCCGCCGGGGCATCGGCGCAGCTACTCGGAGTCTACGACCCCGACCTCACCGAGCCTCTAGCCAAGTCTCTGAAGCGTCTAGGAAGCGAGGAGGCGATGGTGGTACACGGCCTCGACGGCATGGACGAGATATCGAACCTCGGAGCCACGAGGGTGTCATGGCTGAGGGCCGGCGATGTGAGCACCTTCGAGGTGACCCCCATGAATTTTGGCGTTGGACATGCCAGCCCGGAGGAGATCAGAGGGGGAGACCCGAAGGAGAGCGCTGAGCTCACCTACCGGATACTCAACGGGATCGAGGGCTCCGACGACCCGAGGACCGAGATAGTTCTAATGAACAGCGCAGCCGGGATCGTTGTGGCTGGGAAGGCCGACGACTTCATGTGTGGGATGGAGCTGGCCCGTGAGTCCATAGTGAGCGGGGCCGCCTACGAGAGGCTCAGATCCCTCGTCAAGGCATCCGGCGGGGACCTCACAAGGCTTGAGGAGCTTGACGGGAGATATGGCTGACTTCCTTGACCGGCTCGTGAAGGATGCCGAGCGGACTCTGAAGGAAGGGTACTATGCCGCCCAGCCCTCAGAGCCCCACGCCAACATCAGCCTCAGGACCATGATAGAGAACTGCAGATGCAACCCGGTGATCGCCGAGGTGAAGAGGGCTTCACCCTCCCTCGGCTCAATCAGGGATAACATCGACCCAACCGGAATCGCCCACGCCATCGAGGCTGGCGGTGCGTCGGGGATATCGGTGCTCACCGAGCCGAAGCACTTCGGGGGAAGCCTGGAGCATCTCCGGGAGATACGGGGCTCCACGGGGCTCCCCCTGCTGATGAAGGACATAGTCGTAAGCCCGGAGCAGATCGAGGCCGCAGCGAAACTCGGCGCCGATGCAGTCCTACTGATAATGGAGATATTCGAGAGGGGCAAAGGCCGCGTCAGCCTGGATTCGATGATAGGTGAGGCTCATGCGCTTGGTATCGAGGTGCTCCTCGAGACCCACGACGCCAAGGAGTATAATGTTGCTCTGAACACAGGGGCCGACCTCATAGGAATAAACAACCGGGACCTTAGAACCCTGAAAGTGGACCTTGAGGTGACGCTCCGCATCCTAGAAAGCCGCGGCAAGGGGGATGCTCCGATCGTGAGCGAGAGCGGGATAAGGACTCCGGGGGACCTGCTCTTCCTCAGAGGCTGCGGCGCTCAGGCCTTCCTCATCGGCTCAGCCATCATGGCCTCCGGGGACATAGAGGAAACCGTCAGGGGATTCGTCAAGGCATGAATGCGGTGAAGGTCAAGATCTGCGGGATCACCAGAGAAGAAAACCTGGAAGCGGCTGTAAACGCCGGGGCCGACGCGGTGGGCTTCGTAGTCGGTGTGCCCTCATCGCCTAGGAACCTCTCACTGGAAAGAGCCGCTGAGCTCGTCAAACAGGTTCCAGTCTTCACCAAGACTGTTCTGGTCATGATTCCTAAATGCGTAGATGAGATAGTCGAAGCGTACGAGGCTATTAGGCCGGATGCCCTCCAGATACACGGCGAAGGGACACCGAACGCGAATGAATTGAAGAAGATGATGCCCTGCGTAGGCCTGATCAAGGGGATCAGCCCAGAGCCAGAGAGATTGATGAGGGCAGCCGAGGAGACAGGTGCCTATGACACGCTGCTTCTCGACACCTTCGTCCCCGGCAAGCCTGGGGGGACAGGAGTCCAGCGGGACTGGGAGACGAGTGCGAGGTTCAGGGAGGCTATCCATCCCAAACGGATGATACTGGCGGGGGGCCTTAACCCGATGAACGTCGAGGAGGCAATCCGGGCCGTGAATCCATACGCCGTTGACGTAAGCTCCGGCGTCGAGTCAAGGCCAGGCCATAAAGACCCCGATAAGATAGCGTCATTCATCGTGAATGTGAGGAAAGTGAAGCCGATATGAAGAAGGGTAGATACGGGAGGTTTGGAGGCCAGTACGTCAGCGAGATGCTGATGCCTGCCCTCGAGGAGCTGGAGGAAGCCTACGAGAAGATACTCCCTGACCCCGGGTTCCAGAAGGAGTACAGGAGACTCCTCAGGGACTACGCGGGGAGGCCCACACCCCTATACCACGCCGAGAGGCTCAGCCGCGAGGTGGGCTGCAGGGTCTACCTTAAGAGGGAGGACCTCGTCTGCGGTGGATCCCACAAGCTCAACAACACCCTGGGTCAGGCCCTCCTGGCTAAACGGATGGGGAAGACGCGGATAATCACGGAGACCGCCGCAGGACAGCACGGCCTCGCGACGATAATGGCCGCGAGGGTCTGCGATCTGGAGGCTGAGATCTTCATGGGGGTCAAGGACATCAAGAGACAGGCGAGCAACGTAATGAAGATGAGGCTTCTCGGAGCTAAAATCACCCCCGTGGACATCGGCTCCGGCGTGCTCAAGGACGCCGTCTCGGACACGCTGAGGGAGTGGGCCTCCTGCTCCCAGGACACCCTCTACCTCATGGGCTCAACCGTAGGGCCCCACCCGTTTCCGGCGGTGGTCGGAGCCTTCCAGAGCGTCATCGGCGACGAGGCTAGAAGCCAGTTCCATGAGAGGGAGGCAGGGCTCCCGGACGCCGTGATCGCCGCAGGGAGCGGCGGCAGCAACGCCCTGGGGGCCTTCAGGGCCTTCCTCGATGAAGGGGACGTGAGGCTCTACTTCGTCGAGGGAGGGGGAGAAAGCCTAGGCGCGGAGAATAGCGCCGCAGCCTTCCAACTGGGCAGCCCCGGGGTGATCCACGGCGCCGTCATGCAGGTCCTCCAGGACGAGAACGGCCAGATAATGCCCTCCAAGACCAGGTCCGCCGGCCTCAACTACCCCGCCAGGGGCCCAGAGATATCCCACCTATGCGAGGTCGGCCGCGTCAAGGCATGCTACGCCTTCGACAAAGACGTCTTCGAGGCCGTAAAGACGATGTGCAGGACCGAGGGGCTCATACCAGCCTTGGAGACCGCGCACGCCGTCGCCTACGTCATGAACCATCGGGAGGAGTTCTCGGGGGACGATGCCATCATCATCAACTACTCCGGTCGGGGTGACAAGGACGTGGACGCCATCATGAGGTACGTCTATGGATCTTGAGGAGATGCTGCTGGGGCTGAGGCGGCGGCGCGAGGGAGCGTTCATGCCCCACGTATACTACGGCGACCCCGACGCGTCCTTCTCCCACAGGATGATTGAGACCCTAACCGAGAGCGGTGCAGACCTCATCGAGTTCGGGATACCCTTCTCCGACCCCACGGCCGACGGCCCCACGTTTCAGGCAGCCTGCGAGAGAGCCCTGAGGAACGGAACCACGCCGTCGAGCTGCATAAGGGGTATGAGGGAGCTGAGCAAGAGAAATCTCGACACCCCCTTCATAGTCACCACCTACTACAACATCCCCTACGTGGCGGGCGTGGACGTCTTCCTCAGGGACATCAAGGCGGCGGGGGCCCAGGGGATAATCGTGCCCAACCTGCCCTTCGAGGAGGCGGGTACGCTGCTTGAGGAGGGGGAGAGGCAGGGGGTCCACGTGATCCTCCTGGTAGCCCCGACCACGACAGAGGAGCGGCTGAGGAAGATCGCCGATATGGCCTCGGGATTCATCTACGTGATGAACGTTGAGGGAGTCACAGGCGCGAGGGACAGTCTCAGAGACTCCACTCTGAGGTTGGTGGAGAGAGTAAGGAGGCACACAGATGTGCCCATCCTCGCAGGCTTCGGCATATCAAGGAGGGAGCAGGCGGAGGCGGTGGTCTCCGCGGGGGCCGACGGCGTCATAGCCGGCAGCGTATTCACCAAGATCTACGAGGCACACCTAGAAGACCCTACGGAGGCCCTGCCTGAGATAGCTGATCTGGTTCGAGAGCTTAAACTTGGATGCATCAACAAGTGCAAGTAGAGAACGAGTTCCCCGTCTAACCATTTTTTGGTTAACAAGTCTTTTATCAGCTTCCGCTTCTTCCGTTGGCACCTAGATAACTAGGAGGAAGAAGTGTGTATCACTTGGACTGGAAAGAACTATCCTCCTGACGGAGGACGAGATACCCAAGAAATGGATTTCTATAACCCCTGATCTACCGACACGCCCCTACCCTCTGCTCGACCCAGGCACACGTGAGCCCGTCAAGCCGGAGGCGCTGCTCCCCATATTCCCGAAGGAGCTGCTCATGCAGGAGGTGTCCGAGAAACGGTACATAGACATCCCAGAGGAAGTAAGAGAAGCCTACAGGCTCTACAGGCCGACGCCCCTCGTCAGGGCACGGCGGCTGGAAAAGGCGCTAAAGACCCCCGCGAAGATCTACTACAAGTACGAGGGGGTGAGCCCCACGGGCAGCCACAAGCCCAACACGGCCATACCCCAGGCGTATTACGCCATGCGTGAGGGAGTCAAGAAGCTCACCACGGAGACCGGCGCAGGCCAGTGGGGCAGCGCCCTCAGCTTCGCCGGAATGCTCTACGGCCTCGACATCGAGGTCTACATGGTGCGCGTCAGCTACGAGCAGAAGCCCTACCGGAAGGTGATGATGCGGCTGTTCGGCGCAGACGTGTACCCTAGCCCCAGCAGCCGGACCGATGTCGGAAGGAGGATACTCGCGAAACACCCCGACACACCCGGCAGCCTCGGCATAGCCATCAGCGAGGCCGTGGAGCAGTGCCTCAAGGACGAGCACACCAAGTACAGCCTCGGCAGCGTGCTGAACAGCGTGCTCATGCACCAGACCGTCGCCGGCCAGGAGTCCATGAAGCAGCTCGCCAAGGTGGACGAGTACCCCGACACGGTGATTGGCTGCGTCGGCGGAGGCAGCAACTTCGCGGGCGGCGCCTACCCGTTCCTCGGCGAGAAGCTGAGGGGGCGGGCCGAGAAGGACACAGAGTTCATCGCCGTCGAGAGCACCGCCTGTCCAAGCCTGAGCAAGGGCGAGTTCCTCTACGACCACGGCGACACGGGACGCATCACGCCGCTCCTGAAGATGTTCACCCTGGGCCACGAGTTCGTACCGGACCCCATACACGCCGGGGGCCTCAGGTACCACGGCATGGCGCCCGCCATCAGCCTGCTCGTCAGGGACGGCCTCGTGAAGGCCAAGGCGTACAACCAGCTGGACGCGCTGGGCGGAGCCGTGACGTTCATCAAGGCCGAGGGCCTCATCCCCGCGCCGGAGACGGCCCACGCCGTGAAGGCAACCATCGACGAGGCGCTACGGTGCAGGGAGACGGGGGAGGAGAAGACGATCCTGACCCTGTTCAGCGGCCACGGCTTCTTCGACATGGCGGCCTACGAAGCATACCTAGACGGCAGTCTACAGCCCTTCGAGCTCCCCGACGAGAGGATAAGGGAGACCGTCGGCAACCTGAAGCGGCTGTACCCCTTCGCGTAGGGGTCTCTCCTCCCCATTTATTAAACAAAGTCGACGATTTACTGGTCTAGATCTTTATCTCGAGAAGCTTCTCGATGTCCGTGTCCTCGACGTTCTCGGGCTCAAGGACCATGGTCCCCCCCTCCGCGGTGAAGACAGCCTTGCCGTGAGCCCTGACGAGAGGCATGATGACGTCGGTGTACCCCGTCTCCACTATGGTCTTCAGGTTGTAGGCGCAGATCGCGTCCATGGGCATCGAAAGCACCTTGTGTAGGGCGTACTCGTACCGTAGTAGCTCACGCACCTTGTCCTCCCTGAAGAAGCAGGACGTCTCCCCAGCAGCCCTGAACCCGAGCCCCTTGGACTGGAAGTAGCTGCTCGTCTCGTGCCACTTGTTCAGTATCCTCAGCGCCTCGGCTTCCCCGTCGACGACGTAGAACTCGTCGTACCTCGGCGTCAATATGCTGCCTGACGCCAGGTTAGGCTCCACGTCTATGCCGTGGCTTGCTAGACCCTCGTAGATGTCTTGAGGAGTCTCCTCTGTGTATATGTACATGATGCCTTTACCCTGCTTGAGTCCCTCAGCCAGATATCTATACAATATCCTCCGTTTGCTTTCCTGGGTGTCATAGAAAAGCAGGACGTGGTCGGTGGTATCGATGCCATTTATTATGCTGTCTATCTCCTCGGTGGGAAACATGGTGAATGAATAATCCTAAGTGAAACTTAAAAACCTTGATCATTAATCGGCGGTGATAAGGTAACTCCTTTTACAGGGCTTCTAGAAGTTTCTCGACAAGTCCAGCGGCTGTATCGGACTGGATCAAAGTTATCCCATAGAGTTTGCCGAGGCTGATGATCTCCCTGGGGAAAGGCTTGATCGACGCCAGCCCGACTTCGGCGTTGACATCCATCTTCCTCGCGCTCAACTCAAAAACCTGGCTGAAAACGTCTTCACCGATTATAAGGTTCAGACCAACGACGTTCACAGGGTTCCCTGGATCACTGAAGACGATGTTGAAGGGGTACTCGACCCCCGAGGCGCCTCTTATCGATGCGTCCCTCTCAACCGATAGACTGTTCTCAGCCAGCAGCCCGGTCATCAGATCCAGCACCTCGTCGATGTTATGCTGCTCCATGGCCTCACGGTAGATCTCCTGCGCAGGCTTCCCGCCTCTCCAGTAGCCCTCGAAGACGACCTTCATGGTGTCCACATAGGAGTCCAGGTTCGACCATATCGCCTGCCCCTTCAGATCCTGCCCAGAGCTTGCTAACAGAGTCTCCTCCCCGTCGACGATTATCAGAGAGAGGTCAGTCGTTGCTCCAGGGTCCTTGACTTCGCTGATTTTCATCATGTTCGACAGCTCTGCGCTGTCGCTTTTCTTGACCCCCGTCAAGACCCTCACCCTCTTCCCTGACTCGTTGCTCGGGACCGGTGACGGAAGGTCCTGGATGCTCTTCACGATTATGTCGACGCTCTTGGTGCTTCTCTCAAGCATCTCAACGAATTTTTCGCGGTACTCGTCGAAGCTTCTGATGGTTCTGAACTCGTAGGGTCTCTCCCCGGTGAGTATCGTGTTGATGACCGTCGTCGCCTCCGGAGCCATGCTCCACAGGGCGTCGTAGAACGTCTTCATTGTTGACACGAAGCTCTGCGAGTTGGTCCAAAGCCCTGTGTCGTTCTGGGTGGTCATGCTCATCGAGTCGTCCATCGCGACGGATGACAGGGTCTCTTCTTCGTCTATCAACGCGAAACGGATGGGCGTATCGATCAACATGTGCCGTACGTCTATTTTCTTGGATAGCTCCTCGATCTCGCGGAGGTTCGCCTCGTTCACGCTCGTCAACAGCCGGACACTCCTGTCGGCGCCCGTTAGATCTGAGAACCTCTCGTCGAGCCCCCAGAGAGAGAGCCTTAAAAGATCCTGGGGCGTTGTAATTAGGCTCAGCTCCCTCTCTGCCCTGTCACACATGGAGGCCAGCAACTCGTAGACCCGCTGTCTGCCTTGGTACATCCTGAAACGGGGCTCCTCCGTCTCGCGCCGTTCCGTGCCCTCCAGTTTCCTGATCTCCTCGATGATCTTTGACTGGCTATTCTTTAGTCCGGTGAGTCTCTTCGAGGCTTCCTCGATGCAGTTGTTCACGACGCCCTCGATGGGGGCCACCACGTAGCGTACGGGTCTCCCCACGACGCTGTGGACGAGCCCATCTTCCTCCAGCTTCTTTAAGAGGCGGTAGGCTTTCATTCTGTTGTAGTTGAACCGTCTAGAAACAGTGCTCGCCGAGGTTGGCCCCGTCGAGGCGAGGAAGACGTATGTATCTGCTTCCTCCTTGGTGAACCCGTATTCAGCAAGCCTCTCCTGGAGCCTGTTGAGACTCATGCTTCTGTCTAGCCGCCGCCGCATTATAAATTGAACGTTCAAATGTTACATATATTTTGCACGTACATTTGTTACAGACTTATCGTTATGACGGTGATGACCACTATGAAACAGTGAGACATGAGAAAATACTTCACTAGATCAGGTGACAACATCTGGCCCACAGTGATATGGCAGGGAACCCAGATCGTCGTCTACTACCTTAACGAAGACGACGAGATCAATGACATAGTTGAGACACGGGGAATAGACTTCAATGAACTATTGTGCCACATCGACAGGGGAGGCTCGGTGTTCATCACCACAAAGCCAGTCGAACACGAAACGACAACGAAAAATGAGCCCCACGTGGGAGGTCAAACAATTGTACAATGACGCCCAACTGAATCCAACAACTGGAGAAACTCCGAAAACCTGCACAAAATGCGGCAGCACCAACATCATCATCGACCATGACGTGGGTGAAGAGGTCTGCGGCAACTGTGGTCTGGTGCTAAACGAGGGGCATATGGACACAGGCCCGGAGTGGAGGGCCTTCACGGCCGAGGAGAGGAGTGACCGCAGCCGCACCGGGATGGGTTACTCATACACCCTCTACGACAAGGGGCTCTCCACGGTCCTCTCCGGTTACCGCGACGCCAACGGTAAAAGCCTGAACCGCGAGACCCTCCGCCAGATGGACAGGCTCCGCCGGTACGATAATCGCAGCAAGTTCGATGACACCTGGAGGCGGAACCTCAGCATCGCCATGGCTGAGCTGGACCGCGTGTCGGCCCTGCTTCACATCCCCGGCTCGATCAAGGAACGGTCGGCGCTCCTCTACAGGAAGGCTCTGAGGATGGACCTCATCAGGGGGCGCAGCATAGACGCCTTCGTGGCCGCGAGCATATACGCCACCTGCCGTCAGGCGCAGCTGCCTAGGCCCCTCAAGGAGATCAGTGCGGCCTCTACGAGGGAGCACTCAGAGATAGCGAGAACCTATAGGCTCATGCTGCGCGAGATGAAGCTGAAGATGCCCATCGACGACCCGATGAAGTTCGTCCCCAGCATCGCGTCGAAGCTAAACCTCAGGAGGGAGACCGAGACCCACGCGATAGAGATCCTGAGAAGAGCCAGGAAGCTGCAGGGGCTCGCTGGCAAGGACCCGAGGGGCGTGGCGGCCGCCTCTCTCTACAAGGCTTGCCTTGAGAAGAACGATAGGCGGGTCCAGAAGGACGTTGCGGAGGCAGCAGGCACGACAGAGGTAACCCTCAGGAACCGTCTCAGGGGCCTCGAGGCGCTGTTCGCCGCGGCGCCGATCGGTATCGACTAGAACAGCCGATGCGTCCTTTTTCCTCGCAGAGAAAGGCACTTTCACCCGTGTCGTAGAAGGTTGTTAGAGTAAACGATTTAGAGGAAACGCGTCCCATATCGCGTAAAGTTGAACCCCAGCGCCCATAAGCAGGTGGTCAAGGCCCTACTCGTCGAGACCCAGTCAGGTGAAGCAACACTGGACGAGGTGCGGGAGTCTGTGAACGTCACCACCGAGGCGTTCGATCAGACCGTCGAGGCCATGGCCGGGGATGGAACCATTACCCTTGACGGCGACGCCGTCAGGCTCTCGACGGAGCAGAGGGTGAGGCTAGCAGTGAAGGCGGTCGAGCTCGGCGTGGACTTCCAGACGGTGAGCGGCAGCCTGGGGTGGCTGGAGTTCGAGGAGTTGGGGGCCCACGTCTTCGAGATGAACGGCTTCACCGTGCTGAGGCGGTACAGGTTCCAGGCCGAGGGGCGGCGGTGGGAGATAGACGTGCTTGCGAGCCGTTACCCGTACATAGTGTGCGCCGAGTGCAAACACTACACGAGGGGCATGGGGAACAGCACCGCCAGGAACATAGTCGAAACCCACCTAGAGAAGACGGAGACCTTCAGCAGGCACCTTCCGGTGCAGGCGAAGAGGATAGGCGTCCACATGTGGAGGGACGCGGTGATGATCCCCATCACCCTGACCCTGAGCCCCACCAAGATGAGGATATACAGGAGGATGCCCAGCGTCTCGGTGCTGGCCCTAACGAGCTTCCTAGCCTCCTTCGAGGGATACCTGGAGCGGATGGCCCACTTCAGGGTGGAGCTGCCCGAGTGGAAACCCAAGCCAAGGCAGACCCGGCTCCGCTGAGGCGCCGATAAACTCCTATTTTTTAGTCTAGCTAAAGGTAACTCCTAAAAGCGAGTTCCGTGCATGGGTGGAG
>CAZQOX010000005.1:0-19610 GCA_964594895.1 uncultured Candidatus Bathyarchaeia archaeon | reverse complement strand
GAGATCGGTGAAGGCTCCACCGATGTCTATGCCCACTCTGTAACTGGAGTCCATGGATACCAAGAGAGGCTATGTTTTTTTATAATTACCGACAATTAACAAACCAGTTGACTTGATTTTATGGGGAAATATCATCCGAAAACGTAGTTCACTAATGAATTAGAATTTTCGTGATGTTTCTAGCTGAAAGGATTTGATTAGAGAAAACTGTTATTAGGCTATCTGGAAGAGTCAAAACGGTGAATCACATGCCCGGATGGTATGAATTCGAGTTAGGTAAAGCCGCGGATATCCTGGTCAAAGAGCTCTTCAAACTGAAGGAAGGGGAGACCATGGTCATCACGGCCGACACAGAGTCCGACGAGAGGGTGGTGAACGCGACCGCGAGGGCCGCCTTCGCCGCCGGAGGAAAACCCATGGTGATCTGGCTCGCCGCCCCCCTCGGCGTCGGGAAGGCCGCGGACCCCATGTTCCCGACCGAGTCGCTGGTTGGGGCTCTGAACGGGGCGGACGCGTGGGTCGAGTACAACAACCAGTGGATATTCTACTCCAACGTCTACGACAGGGCGATGAAGGAGAACCCCAAGCTGAGGTACAGCTGCCTCGTCGGCATGAACGTGGACATGATGGTGAGAACCATCGGCAGGGTCGACTACCCCGCGCTGAAGGAGTTCCTGGACAAGCTGACCGAGATCGCCAAGGACACCAACGAGTTCCGGATAACGTCGCCCGCGGGCATGGACGTGACCTTCAAGATGACGAAGGAGAGAAGGGCCGGCTACGCGTTGGGCTACGCCGACACCCCAGGCGCCCACATGATGTCGGGGCAGGTCTACTGGGGCATGGACGCCGAGACTCTGAACGGCAAGTTAGTCTTCGACGGCTCTGTTAACCCCCCGCTCGGCCTCATCAAGGACCCCATAGAGATGACCATCAAGAACGGCGACATCATGGAGTTCGGCGCCGGGAACGACGCCGTGAAGTATGAGGCGTGGCTGAGGAGCCTCAACGACCCGAACATGCTCAAGATAGCCCACCTCTGCCCCGGCTTCAACCCGGGCGCGAAGCTGACGGGAGACGTCGTCGAGGACGAGAGGGTGTGGGGGGCCGTCGAGTTCGGCATAGGCAATATGGCTTGGAGGCCGGCTGCTTCTCACTCCGACGGCATATGCATGAACGTGTCCATCTGGCTGGATGGGAAACAGATCCTGGACAAGGGAAAATGCGTACACCCTGAACTTGCGAAACTAGCAAAAAAACTGGGAAAAGAGTAAACCCCATTTTTTATTTAATTCTAATCAAAAAATTTCCACGAAAATTATAAATAACTAGTACTTACCTACAACTTAGGTGAAAAAAATATCAACATCAAATAAAACACTGATGTACGTCGGAATAATTGCAATAATAGTTATAGCGGCTGGAGCATACTGGTTGATGCAACCGGCTCAAGAGCCTGAAACCACACCAGAACCTGGGCCCTCTGAGCCTGAACCCTCGGAGCCCTTAGTGTATAGAAGCACATGGGCTTGGCCGACTCGCATAGACCCCGCCGTGGGGTCCGACGGCTCGAGCACGGCCGCTCATCCCAACCTGTACAACTCGCTGGTTCGCATTACCCCAGAAGGAGTTGTCGGCCCTGAGCTGGCTGAGAGCTGGACCGTCTCGGAGGACGGCATGACCTACACCTTCAAGCTGAGGGAGGGGGTCATGTCTCACGCCGGGAACGAGATCACTGCCGAAGATGTCGTCTTCAGCATGGATAGGCTGCTCACCATGGGCGAAGGCTTGGCCTACCTGTTCCTCCCATACATCGACGAGACCACCGCCGTCGACACATACAACGTGCAATTCGATCTGCTGAAGTCCTTCGGGCCGATACTGACCGTGATGCCCAACTTCTACATCCTGGACAAGGCCGTAGTGATGGAGAACCTCGCGGAAGGCGAGTACGGCGACCTAGGCGACTACGGGAAGGAGTGGCTGATGACCCATGACGCGGGCAGCGGACCCTACATGGTGAAGGAGTTCCTGCTGGAAGAGAAGCTCATCATGGATAAGTTCGAGGACTACTGGGGGGAGACCCTCGACGTCGAGGGCTTCAAGTTCGTCGAGAACGCCCCGGACGTCATGGAGATGATAGGCACAACTGAGCCCATCACCGTCAGGACGATGATGTCTAGAATGGAGCTGGAGCGTACAGACAGCTGGCAGCCCATAGAGAACCTGGAGGAGATGGTTCAGACGCCGGGCGTCGAGATGATCGGAGAGGTCGGCACGTCTCTGCTGAACCTGATGATACACACCAATAAGGCGCCGACCGACGACATACACTTCAGGAGAGCGATGGCCTACGCCTTCGACTACGAGACCGCCGTCACGGACATCTTCCCCCACACGACGATGGTGAAGGGCGTGGTCAACGAGGTGTTGCCAGGTTACAACCCGGATCTAGAGCCCTTCAGAAGAGACCTCGATAAGGCGATGGCGGAACTAGAGCAGTCCGTATACTACGATCAGCTTGACGAGCTCGAGATAGAGATCCACTGGTGCGCAGAGGTCCCCGCGGAGGAGAGGATATCCCTCCTGTTTATGGACAACATGGCGGACCTTGGGGTAAGCGTCAAGATCGTCAAGGAGCCTTGGCTCTCCATGATAGAGACCATGGCCGACCAGGATCTGAGCCCCAACGTCGTCATCGTCTACAACTCGGTGCACTTCCCCGAGGCGGGCGGCGACCTGATGAGATACCACTCCGAGTCGGCCCCAACCTGGGAGCAGAACGAGTGGCTTCTCGATGAGAACCTCGACCAGATGATCGAGGACGCCCTAGGGACGGTCGACCAGACGGAGCGGTTCGAGAAATACGGCGAGATACAGGAGTACGTCTACGATTTATGCCCGACCATCTACGTGCTGCAGACGACGACGCTGCGCTGCATCCAGGACTACGTGGACTATCCCTACGTGGTGTACGGGGAGCTGGTCAGCGGGTTCGTCTACAAGGTGCCACTGGGCTTTAGAACGTACTACGGCCTATACACAGGCATAAATCAACCCTAATCCCGAGGATACTGGATGAACATCAAGAAGTACGTGGCGTACAGGCTCCTTTCCTCTTTTTTCGTTTTGTTCGGGTTATCATTGTTAATATTCTCACTTTCGAGGCTTGTGCCGGGAGACCCTGCCAGGCTTGCCCTCGGACCCATGGCCCCCCAGTGGGCGGTTGACAAGCTGAGGGCGCAGCTTCACCTGGACGAGCCGATATACATCCAGTATATCTACTGGGTGACGAACGTCTTCAGGGGTGACCTCGGCCAGTCTCTGGTGACGCGGCGGGGCGTGTTCAGCGACATCATCGAGTTCTTCCCAGCGACGTTCGAGCTTGTGATCTTCTCCGTCATCCTTTCATCGAGTCTTGCAATCATCCTCGGCGTCACCTCGGGGAAGTACGCCAACAGCCTCTGGGACAACATCGTCCGCGTCACATCGTATGTAGGCATCGCGATCCCCAGCTTCGTCTGGGCGATCATGTCCGTCTTCATCTTCGGGTACCTCCTGAGGTGGTTCCCGACCCTGGGGAGACTCAGCTCCGGCATGGTGATGCCGTCGAAGGTCACGGGGCTGCTTCTCATCGACTCCCTGATCGCCGGCAGGCTAAACGTCTTCAGAGACGCGTTTTACCACATGGTTCTGCCGGGGACCTCGCTTGTCATCAGCCGGCTGGCCCAGGAGGCAAGGATCACCCGGGCCAGCGTGGTGGAGAACCTTCACAAGGACTACATAATGGCGGCGAGGTCCTTCGGGATACCCGAGAGGACGATCACGCTGAAGTATCTCCTGAAGCCCTCGTTGATCCCCACGGTGGCCGTAATGGGGATGGACATCGCCGGCTCCATGGGCGGCTCCTTCATAGTGGAGACCATCTTCAACTGGCCGGGCCTCGGGAGGTACGGGATGAGCGCCATGCTCAGCAACGACATCAACGCCATAGTGGGCGTGGTGATGCTCATAGGCGTGTTCTTCGCCTTCATGAACATCCTTGTCGATCTGATAACGGCGTACCTGGACCCCAGGATAATGATGAAGCTGAGGGTGAGCTGAGATGAACACCGAACTAATGAAGGAGCGTTGGAGGCGGAACTGGTACAAGTTCTCGGGGAACCCTCTGTCTATCCTGGGCCTGGCCGTCGTCCTGACGATCATCCTCATAGCGATATTCGCCGACTTTGTCGCGCCGTACCCGGAGCACGCCTTCGTGTTCGTCGACTTCAAGAACGCGAAGAGGCCGCCAAACTGGCAGAACCTCTGCGGGACGGACATGGCGGGCAGGGACATCCTGAGCAGGATATTCTTCGGCTTCAGGTACAGCCTGGTGATGGCGGTCTCGGTGCTGTCGGTGGCGACGCCGCCGGGGGTCCTGCTGGGGCTCGTCGCCGGGTACATGAGGGACACGTGGGTGGACACCGCGATAATGAGGGTAGCCGACGTGTTCCTGAGCGTGCCGTCCATGGTGCTGGCCCTAGCCGTGTGCTCGATGCTGGAGCCCTCGCTGTACAACGCGATGCTTGCGGTGACGGTGATGTGGTGGCCCTGGTACACGAGGCTGGTCTACGGCGCCGCCTCCTCCATAAAGAACGAGTACTTCGTCCAGGCCGCCGAGGTCACAGGGGCGAGCACGTTCTACATCCTCTTCGGGGAGATATTCCCCAACTGCCTGTCCACCATATTCACCAAGATGACTCTCGACGTGGGCTGGGTTATCCTCATCGGGTCCACGCTGAGCTTCGTCGGGCTGGGGGCCCAGCCGCCGACGCCGGACCTGGGGACTATGGTCTCGGACGGCTCGAAGTACATCCCGGCCCAGTGGTGGATCAGCCTGTTCCCGGCCCTGTTCATCGTCGTGATAATCCTCGGCTTCAACCTCCTGGGGGACGGCGTGAGAGACATGCTTGCGGGTGATTGATGATGAGCGAGATGATAGTCGACATCCGGGACCTCTACGTCAACTTCAACATCTACGAGGGCGTGACGAGGGTCCTAAACGGTGTGAACTTCAGGGTCGCCAAAGGCGAGAAGGTGGGTCTGATAGGCGAGGCTGGGTGCGGAAAGACGACTACCGTCAAGTCGATAATGAAGATACTGCAGATACCCCCAGCCGAGATAGTGGGTGGAGAGATCTATCTTGAGGGGTTGGACGTCCTGAAGATGAGTCAGAGGGACCTCCAGATGATGCGGAGGAAGACGGTCTCCATGATATTCCAGGACCCCACCTCAGCCCTGAACCCGGTCTTCAAGGTGGGGGACCAGATCGGTGACATAATCAACTACAACCAGCTCGCCCTCGGCAACAAGATCTCGAAGCAGGAGATCCATGAAAGGACGGTGCAGGTGCTCAAGGAGGTCCAGATGCCGGACCCCGAGAGGATTATGAACAGCTACCCCATCCAGCTCAGCGGCGGTATGCGGCAGAGGATATGCATAGCCATGGCACTCGTCTCCGCTACCAACCTACTCATCGCGGACGAGCCCGGCACGAACCTAGACGTCACCATCCAGGACCAGGTGCTGAGGCTGCTGGGGGACCTCGTCAGGGACAGAGGCACGTCCATCATACTGATCAGCCACGCGCTGGGGGCCGTCAAGGGCCTCGTGGATAGGGTGTACGTGATGTACGCTGGGAGCATGGTTGAGGCCGCCAAGACCGAGGACCTGTTCTCTGATCCCTTTCACCCGTACACCAAGGCCCTGTTCGATGCGGTGCCGAAGCTCACGGGAGGAGGCATCTCGATGGGGATACCGGGGAGGATCCCCAACTACCTGAGCCCCCCGACGGGGTGCAGGTTCAACCCCAGGTGCCCCCACGCGAAGCCCGAGTGCCGTGAAAACTCTCCGCCGTTCTACCAGGTAGGCGACGGACACGAGGTGGCTTGCTATCTCTACGGAGGACGGTGACATGAGCAAGGAACTCGTTGTCGTGAAGGATCTCAAGAAACATTTCGCCACCGACGAAGGCACGGTGAGGGCAGTGGACGGGATCAGCTTCACCATAAACGAGGGGGAGACCTTCGGCCTCGTCGGGGAGTCCGGCTCCGGCAAGAGCACCACGGCCTACACCCTGATGGGCATATACACGCCGACGGAGGGCGAGATCAGTTACAAGGGGAAGGACATCTCCATGGGCGTCAAGAAGAGGCCCCTCAGCCTCAAGAAGGAGATGCAGATGGTCTTCCAGGACCCGGGGTCATCCCTGAACCCGAAGAGAAGCATCGAGCAGATCATAGAGCTCCCGCTGCAGGTGCACGGCATCGCGAAGGATGAGCGCAGGAAGAGGGTGATAGAGCTCCTCCGTATGGTGGAGCTGCCAGAGGACTACCTCGACAGACAGCCCACCAAGATCGGCGGCGGCGAGAAGCAGATGGTAGCCATAGCCAGGGCTCTCGCCACCAACCCTACGTTCATTACCCTCGACGAGCCCACGTCGGCTCTCGACGTCTCGATGCAGGCCAAGATCATCAACAAGCTCATCGAGTTCCAGAATGAGCTTGACCTCTCGTACCTGTTCATCACCCACAACCTTAGCCTGATGCGGAACGTGGCGACCCGTGTGGGCATAATGTACCTTGGGAAGCTCTGCGAGGTGGCGCCGACGGCCGCGTTCTTCAGCAAGCCCCTCCACCCATACACCAAGATGCTGCTGTCCTCGATCCCCGTCATCACGAGCGAGGAGGAGGCGGTGAAGCCCGGCAAGGTGGTGTCTAGGGGCGAGATACCGAGCCCGGTGAACGTCCCCAGCGGCTGCTACTTCCACCCGAGGTGCAACGAGTGCACCGAGAGGTGCATGAGGGAGGATCCGCCGATGGTCGAGGTGGAGCCCGGGCACTTCGTCAAGTGCCACATCTTGTCTGAGTGAAACGAGTCGACGCCCCGGAGGCGTTCATCTTTATTTTTGTTTTCCGTAGACCCGTCGCCAGATGGGCTCAAGCTCGTCCCCGGGAGGGGCCTCGTATCCCCCGATCTTGCTGTGGGAGACTCCGTGCCTCTTCCACAGGGTCGCCCTGAGCTCCGCCACCTTCACCCCCATCAGCACCGGGTCCAGGACGGGTACGCCGAGCTCTTCCTGCGCCCTCAATGCCTGCCCAGCCATCCCCGTGCAGCCCAGGACGACGCACTCGGCCATGTCCTCCTCCACGGCTCCCCTGGCCTCCCTGAGGATGGCTGCCTGGGTCTTCTCCGCGTCGCGCATGTCCGGCACCGTGAGGTCCAGCACCCTCCACGACGCGATCCGGTCCTCGAAGCCGTAGATCTTGGCGTTGTCCGCCATCTTGGGTATCCACTTCCGCCGCCCGACAAGGACCGAGAACCTGCCCGCGGACAGCATGGAGGCGACGTGGAGGCTCGCCTCGCATACGCCCACGACCGGGATCTCGACCAGCTCCCTGGCCTCCCTGAGCCCCGGGTCGTAGAAGCACCCGATCACCGCCGCGTCGAACCCCTCCCTCTCCGCGTTCACCGTCTTCTCGATGACGTTGTGGATGGCGAGGTGCTCGTAGAACTCGTACTCTAGGTGGCTGGTGCCCGAGTCGAACCCGGTCCCCACAAGCGTCGTCTCAGGCTCCGCGATGTCCTTCGACCACGTGGGGAACCACCCTATGAACAGGATCTTGTTTCCCAATCTAAAGTAACGCTCCCACCACATCATGGCTTCTAGAAGGATAATAGCTGTTACTATCGGAAATTTAATGAAAATCACTAAATTAAGTTTAAAGACTTGATCAAAATATACTGTAACCACGTTAAGGCGATCACATGGGCGAGGAACACGATGGAAGGTTTCTCGGGATGGGGAGGAACGCGCTGGTCCTCTCGGTAACCGAGTCCGTGGGCCAGGGCATCCTGTTCCTCGTCTCTCCCTTCTGGGCCCTCTTCGTCCTCGACATCGGCGCTTCTCTGCAGGTCCTGGGCTTCCTGGGCTTCATCCTCGGCCTCACCCGCATAGCCCTCCAGCCGCCCGTCGGGTACCTCACGGACAGGATCGGGAGGAAGAGGCTTGTGGTGTGGGGCGGCCTCGTGGCGTCCTTCGCGCCCTTCATCTACTTCTTCGCCACGAGGTGGTGGCACCTTGTCCCCGGCGTCGTGTTGGAGGCTTTCACCAACATAGTCCTGCCGGCAAGGCAGGCCATGTTCGCAGACTCCGTTGAGCCCGAGAGGCGGGCGACGGCGTTCGCCGCCATCCACACCCTCTTCGCGGTCTTCTCGATGACGATGCCGGTGGTGGGCGGGTTCCTGCTGGAGCGCGTCGGCTTCCTACCCGGAATGCGGGTCTTCTTCCTAGTCTCAGGCGTGACGATGCTGCTGGCGAGCGTCGGCCGATGGCGTTTCCTGAATGAGGACTTCACTCGCCAACTGGCCCCCGACGAGGAAAAAGGTCTCCGCAGGGTCTTCCTGGACACGTTTGAGCCCGTCAGGACCCTGAGGGCCCTTCGGGTGGTCCTCCTCGGGGCGTTTCTATACTCCTTGGCCGTTGGGGTCCTGACGCAGTACGGCGTCGTCTACGCAACAAGCATTATAGGGCTCTCGACGGCTCAGTGGGGGCTAGTGGTGGGCGGGATGGGGGTGGTGGGCATCTTGACGAGGCTCCCCACCGGGCGCTTGATAGACAGGTTCGGCAGAAGGATCAGCCTGATGCTGAGCTACACGGTCCGGCCTTTCTTTATACTCGTCTTCACCGTTGCCACCGGCTTCAGGCAGGTGCTCCTGATCCAGATGGTCGACAACCTCTTCGCGTACGTACAGCAGCCGGCCCTCGAGGCCCTCGTCATGGACATAGCCTCCAAGGAGAGGCGCGGCAGGGCCTACGGGGTGATGAACATGGTCCCAGGCGTCGCGCTCACTGTCTCGCCGCTGATAGGCGCAGCCCTGTGGACGGGCGTCGGGGCGGCGTGGCCCTTCTACTTCTCCGCCCTGGCCTCGGCTCTGGCCGCGGTGGTCGTTTTCACGTTCCTGAGGGAACCCGAGGAAAGAGGCGTGTGAATGAGTCTGCCGGCGCTTCGCATGTTTTATCTTGGTAGAGACATGAGTTGAGCCAGCCCATGAAACGACGCACAACCCTGGCCGTCTTCGTCTTGTTGTTGGTTGAGTCAGGTCTAGCGTATATCGTCTTCAACCACACCGCCCGGGAGAGGACGCCGACCACAACCATTCTGAGCGAGGAGGCCGTGAGCTGCTTTGACATCTCTAACTGGGGGGACGCCCTGGCAGTGGGTACGGCTGATGGGACCGTCTCGTATTATCAGAGGGGCAAGACCGTGCCTCAGTGGGTGTACAGGGGAGGCTCAGGGGTGGTCTCCGTCCTCGTGTCCGCGGAGGGGGACTACGTCCTCGCCATGGACATGAACCACACCGTCTCCCTCTTCCGCTCCCTCGGCGTCGGCTTGAACACGCCCAGATGGAGCCACCGGCTACAGGGCGGCCGCATATTGGGGATCTACTCGTCGGGCGGGATTCCGCCCATCGTCTACATGCTGGCCTCCGTTGACGGGCGCATCCTCCTACTCTCCGACAGGGATGGGCTGCTCTGGGAGTACTCGACGGGGACAAGCGCAGTCGAGGCGGAGATATCCTTCGACGGCAAATACATGGCCGCCGTGGACGCGGAGGGGAGGACCTACCTCTTCGGCGTCGGCGAGCCCGACCCGGTCTGGGTGTCCTCCACGGAGGTGACTGGTGGGGTCCTCTCCCTGTCCCAGGCCTCCCGGGTAGCCGTGGGGGGAGGCGACCCCTCCGGGGGAGGGCGGGTCCTCTCTCTGTCCCTGGAGGACGGCGAGAGGGTCTGGGAGTGGAGGACGGCGTCCCCAGTCGCCTACGTCTCGATGTCGAGCGACGGCTCAAAGGTGGTCATGCACGAACGTGAAGGCGGGGCGTCGGTTTTAACGGAGACCATGGGAGAGGTGACCGGGAGGGAGCTCAAAGTCGCTGGGGGCATCGAGTCGGTCTGGTCCCCGCCCTATGGCTCGTACGCCGTCGCCCTCGGCGCCGAGGGGCGTGTATACTTCCTCTACACAAGCCGCTCGACTCCACTCTGGGTGTACGACGCCGGGGCAGACGTTGTGGAGATCGCCGTGACGTCCATCGGGGACAAGGTCTTCATAGCGGACAGGGGGAGAGTGGCGGTGATCACCAACACAGCCGAGACGGGGATGATCCCGGGCTCACGTGCCTTGTGGGGGGTCTGCTTCGTGACGGGACTCGCCGGGTTGGCCGTCGTCTACCACTTGGCGGACGGGGAGCCGAGGTGGCTGAAGCCCGTCAAGGCGAGTTACCCCATACTGGTGTCCGGCTTGATGGTCGGAGGCACAGTCGGCTTCATCGTGTGGGGCGGGGCCCTGGAGGTCTTCGCCGCCGCGGTGAGCTGCGCAGTGGGGTGCTACCTCGGCTTCAGCAAGGAGGGGTTAGGCGGCTTCATGGTTGGGCTCTTCGCCTCGGTGGCGGGCTCCTTGGCTGCGTCCATCCTGCACGGCCTGTTCGTCTGGTTCAGCGGGGTCGAGAGCAACGTCGTGTTTCTGGTCGTAACCAGCGTGAGTGGCGGGACCCAGGTCGGCTTCGTCTTCGGGGTGCTGGGCACCTCCTTAGGGTTCCTCGTGGCGAAGCTTGGCGGAGCCCGCTGAAGCACGCGGCATCCTCTTTAAGAACACGTCGTCGTGGGTGCCAGTGACTCTAAAACGTTAAATATCATAGCAGAAACCTCGTCAATTAAATTACGCTTAATTTGGGGTCTATTCCATGGAGTGTGACGTCCTCGTCATAGGCGGAGGCGTACTCGGCTTCAGCTCGGCGTACCACGTGAAGCGAAGGAACCCCGACGACAAGATCGTCCTCATAGACAGGCTCGGCGGCCTCGGGTAGGGGAACACCGCCAAGAGCGAGGGGGCCTTCAGGAACGTGTTCACCTCGAAGACCAACTACCTTCTAGCCGACTCGACCATCGACGCGTTCACCCACTTCCAGCGCGACCTGGGCATCAGCTCATGGTGAGGGGGACACGCAGCCTGCCCGCCGGCACATATCCACCGACAAGCGCCTCGGCGGCGGCTTCGAGGGAGGGCGCGGCGTCTCCGAGGGTGAGGAGCACGGAGCCGGCCTCTAGGGCCCCCGCGTCGTAGGGGTTCCGCAGGCAGACCATGACGCAGGGCTTCCCTGCGGCGAGCAGCCTCCGGGCCGCGTCGAGTTGAGCCGGGTGCAGGTGGGCGTTCCGAGTAGCCAAGACCAGGGTTTCTGCGTCTTCGGCGAGCCTCTCGGCGTGTTCCAGCTGCTCCCCGGTGTGCGTGGACGGGTCCATCAGGACGGCCTCCAGGCTCGGGAACCTGTCTCTCAGCAGGGCTGTGAAGGCCGTCTCCCTTGACTCGTGGCCCTCTCTTTCGAGGCTTGATTCGAACTCGATCACCGCGACCCGGGTCTCGGGCCCGAGAGGCAGCAGGCCGGGTGCGTCCCTCAGGAGCACCGTTCCGGCCCTCGCCGCCCTCTCCATGGTTTCCAGGTGTCTGGACTGCCGGATTACGGTGAGGGGCGGCCGCCTGTCGGCGGTGAACCGTCTCTTCATCTCGGTGATGCGGTCGACGGAGTAGTCCACCCGCTCCGTGGGCAGGCGGCCGGTGCGGGCGGCGTCCAGCAGGGCGTCGTAGGCGGCCTCCTGACGTTCCAGGGTGTGGCTGAAGAGGATCACGTTAGCGCCGGCCTCGGCTGCGAGGACGGCGGACTCGCCGGGGCCGTAGGCGTCGGTGACGGCCTTCATCTCCATGCAGTCCGTGGTGACGAGGCCCTTGTAGCCGATGTCGCGGCGGAGGAGGCCCCTGATTATCCTGGGGCTGAGGGTGCTGGGGTACTCGGGCTCTAGGTCCCTGAACTGGACGTGTGTGATCATCACAGCCGCGACGCCGGCGTCGCATACGGCGCGGAAGGGGGCGAGGTCTGTGTCCCACATGTCGTCGAGGGGGCCCTCGATGACCGGGAGCCCAACGTGGGGGTCCACCGGCGTGTTGGCCTTGCCGGGGAAGTGTTTGGCGGTGGCTGCGACGCCGGCGCCTTGGAATCCCCAGACCTGCGCTAGGGCGTGCCGTCTGACGTGCTCCGGGTCCGAGCCTAGGCTTCGGACGCCGACGCTGGGGTTATGAATGTTGTGGATGAGGTCGATGGCCGGGGCCAGGTTCCAGTTGACGCCCAGGGCACGCATCTCGGCGGCGAGGACCGCGGAGACCTCCTCGGTGAGCCTGGGGTCGTCGGCGGCGCCGAGGGCCATGGCTCCGGGGCTCTCCGTGAAGCCTTCGCGGAGCCGGGCGACCACCCCGCCCTCCTGGTCGATGGCTATGAGGATGGGGCGCCTGGCTGCCTCGCGGAGGGCCCCGGTGAGCTCGGCGACCTGCTCGGGGGTGTCTATGTTGCGGGCGAAGAGGATCACTCCCCCTATGCGTCCCTCGTGGAGCCATTCTAGGATGTGGGTCGGCGGCTCGTGGCCGTGGAAGCCAACCACGAGCATCTGTCCTATCTTCTCTTCGAGGCTAGGCGTCACTCGTCCTCTAGCTCCACCGTCTTGCAGTGTCTTCTTTCGAGGTGGCCCATGAGGTCTACGCCGGCTCTGGCCCGCTGCTCCTCCTCTTCGAGGTGTTTTAGGGGCCCGACTTCTTTGACGCGCTGGTAGTGGTCTACTACGAACGGGTAGGTTTCCCTCATGTACTCGGTGCGGCTGCACGTGAGGTAGTCGCCGCACTCCAGGCAGCTCTGGAGCCCCTTCTCCTCGGCGCACCCCCTGTTCTGGCATGGGGAGCCGTCTCCGCTGCGGCAGCCCCGGCACTGTGCCCGGCTGAACCACTCGAGGCCCTTCCTGAACTCGTTGAAGCTGAAGCCCTTGACGGCTTCCTCGACCCAGCCGTATCGGGTGGTGTCGACTAGACGTTTGAGCTCGCCGGCGGCGTATCTTACCCTGCCGTTCCCGTTGGGGCACTGGCCGCAGTAGACGCCACAGACCCCGTACTGGTACTGGTCTAGGGTCATGTCATTCACGTAGTGTCTTTCGGGGGCGTCTGGATAAGGTTTTCACCTGAGGCGAGCGTGGGTTCAGGTGTTCGTCTAATGGTGGTCAATGGGCCACGTTTCTGCATGTTTCACGGCTTATGGATCACGTTTTTGCGTACATTGGGATCTAAGCGGGGCGTTTCTGGGGCTCTCTTCAGGGAGGGGCGTCGTTCAAGGGGGTTTCCTGTATACCTCCTGTCAACGCGCCCCTGATGAGGCTCGTATGAGCCGCGGCTCCTCAGGCGCCGGGTGGTTGTAAAGAATAATATACAAATAGTAAAGTTTATATTACAATATGTATAACGTTCTTTACGTGATGTGATGTGGATAAAGAAAGGTACAACCGGATCAAGACGATCGTAGTCGTCGTAATCGGAGTTGTGGTGGCCTTCGGCGCGGTCAGGCACAGCTGGGCCCTCCCGATGGTCACAGTCTTCCTTGGCATGGTGATGATCTACACTATAGGAAGGCAGGTCACCGACGTGCTTCACGACGAGAGAACTGTGGCGATACGCAACAAGGCGGCCAGCAGGACCCTGGGCTACATGACGGCCCTCACGGGTCTCATGGGGATCGCCCTCGTCGAGCTGAGCTACCGGGGGTTCCTCGAGTACAGAAACGTCGGGTACGCGTTCGCCTACCAGGCCAACTTCATCTTGGGGGTCTACGCCCTCCTTGTCTGGTACTACGGTAGACAGATGGGGGACTAGCCCATGGAGAACAACATCAGGGTTCTCAGGGCCGTGAAGGAGATATCCCAGGAGCGGCTGGCCCAGGAGCTGGGCGTGACCAGGCAGACCATCCACGCGGTGGAGACTGGCAAGTACAACCCGAGCCTGGACTTGGCCTTCAAGTTGGCGAGGTTCTTCGAGAAAAGCATCGAGGAGATCTTCATCTACGGGGAGGCTTAGCTGAACTTTTAGCTTTGACCCTGTTTGTTTTCGGTGGATTCTTCCGGTTCCGGGGGCTCCGGTTTTGGGGTCCCGGATAGCGGTGTGTCGTTTCGTCTGATCTTCAGCCAGAGCAACGCGAGAAGGAGCAGGAACGTCGCTCCGACGATGATCATGCCGGACGTGTCGTCGGGTCTCGACGCGTCGAACTCCTGGAGGGGCGACACGAGTATGAAGAACAGCACCGGGCCCGAGACGAGTCCCATGAGGTGGCTCCTCCTCGCCTTCCGCCAATCGTAGCCTGCGAGATGCCTGATTACGCCGTAGACCACGGTGACGCCCACGACGCAGACCAGGAGTGGCTGGATGAAGCCGTCGGACAGGGTCGGCAGCCACCCGAACGCCAGCCCAGACGCCAGGGTCGCGACGAGACTCACCACAGTGTAGAATGCGGGGCGGCGCATGGGCCTGGCTCCCTTCCTGGCCCAGTCGCTTGGCAGATGCTTGGCAGCGTAGATGAACCCGAGTGTAGCGGCTACCCCCAGGAGGTACTGTGCCATGGGGGGCCAGTAGCCCAGCGTCGTGCCGAATATGATGAACCCGGCTCCCACGTCCAGAAGCAGGGCGGCGGCCACGATCTTGAGCTGCCTGTCGGTGAGCCACGTCGTCGACTTGCGGGATGGGTAGGCGAGTTCCACGAGTATGACCGGAGTGGCTACGCTGAAGAGGGCGTGGTAGACGGTTAGCTCCACCGCCCACACCCAGTTCACGCCGAGGGCTCGGCCGAAGCCCCCCAGGACGCCGAGGTCCATCCACGACGGGTTGTAGAAGCTGGCGACCATGAGGGCCTCCTCGAGGACGCCGTAGCCGCACCCCAGCAGCACCAGGGTTCCCACGCCCTTCCTCCAGCGCACCTTGAGCTCCCTGCACACGAGGGCTCCGCAGCCGTAGAGGGCTACCATTATGGTGAAGCCGAAGGGCTGGAAGAACTCTGTTGGGGGCGACGAGCCTGAGAGTAGTTCACCCATGGCGGGCGCGAGGAGCAGGAGGGCGAGCCAAGGTGGGACGCTGATCCTCATGATTATTGGGATGTCTCAGAGGCTTTAAGGGGTGTCAGTCTCTGTGTGAGGGATAAAGTGGGGTCAGCTGACGCTTGTGGCGCACATCACTGCCGCGAGGAAGCCGTGGTAGGCTTTGACGTAGTCGTTGTGGGTTATCGAGACGGTTCTGCCGTCGAGGCGCTGGGCCGTGGGGATGAAAGACGCCGCGTCTGCGCGCCTCGCGTCCGTGAACCTTATCCTGAACTCCACGGGGGGCTCGACGACGTGGGGCTTGACCTTCTTCTTCAGGGCCCGCGCCGCGCCTTCCTTGATCCTCTGCCTGGAGGTCTCGGGGTGGAGGCACTTGGCTGCGACTCTGCCGATGGCTTCCTTGGTGGCGACGGTCTCGATGTCGGGGTTGAGCTGTCTGGCTTCGAGGGTGGTGGCCTTGTCTCCGGCGAGGAAGACGAGGGGGACGCCGTGGTAGCCTGCTATGCCTGCGTTCATCGCGGTCTCGCCTACCTCTACGCCGTTGATGTGGAGGCTCTCCACGTTGGCTCCGCTGTAGGTGTGGCTGAGGACGCCGTTTTGGGTGCCCTTCTTGGCGTGGTACCCGATGAAGTAGGCGGCGTCGAAGGTGGAGTCCAGTCCGGCCATCTGGCTCTGGGGCTTGGGGCGGCCCCTCACGAGGACGGCCCGCGTGTGGAGGGTCTCGGGGTCGATGTTGTTCATGCCGCCGTGGGCGTCGCAGACCGTGATCTCGGCGTCCGGGTCTACGCTCAGTATGCCTTCTATGGCTGCGTTGACGTCGGCGGCCATGAGTCTGCGGCCGCGTTCATAGTCTGGCTGTGCCCGGCTGGTCATGGTGGCGTCCACCACGCCGCTGATGCCCTCGATGTCGACGCTTATGAATACCTTCATAGCGGATACAACTTACGGTGGAACGAGGATAAGATTATTGATAGGCTAAAGACAGAGCCATGTATCTGGTTGACCCCATAAACCTATGGATTGAGCCATCACCGTCGTTCGTTGAGGGCTAAACCGCTATGTCTTCGTCGTGTCTAACCCTCCATGGCTCCATGAGCATCAATGGAGTTTCTTGTCTCACCGTCCAGGCTGGCTGCGTTGATCTTGCAGGCGTATGTGAACCTTACGGCGAAACTTGACGGTGATCAGGAGATCAAATAAAAACTCTCAAGATGGTTGCTAGTTCGCTGAAAGAGACTATAAAGAGCGTCGAAGAGGTTTAACTCTGAGCAGCGGGACGCCTATCCAAGAAGGTGATAAAAACCCATCCACACGCGTAATGGTGTAGAATATGAGTGACGTGAAAAAGATTATCAAGAAAGCAAGAGAACAGAATCGGATAGCTCTGTTTGAGCACGAGGCCAAGAACCTGCTTTCCCTTGTGGGGCTCCCCACGACGAGATGCCGCGTCGTGAAGGACAGGGAGGGGGCAATCGAGGCTGCAAATGAGATCGGGTTCCCCGTTGCGCTGAAGATCGTGTCACCCCAGGTGCTCCACAAGTCTGACGCCGGCGGCGTGATCCTCGACATCGGCGACGATGACGAGCTGGGTGCAAGCTACGACCTGATCGTCGACCGTGTCAAAGAGAAGGTCCCGGAGGCCGAGATACGCGGCGTACTTGTAGAGGAAATGGCTTCGCCGTCCGTCGAGGTGATAGTCGGAGCCACCAGAGACCCCCAGTTTGGCCCCACGGTCATGTTCGGCGTCGGCGGGACCCTTACCGAAATAATCAGAGACGTCTCCTTCAGGGTGGCGCCCCTCGGCCTCGACGAGGCCATCGAGATGATGGGGGAGATAAAGTCTCATAGGGTCCTCGAAGGCGCCCGGGGGATGCCCGTGGTGGACAAGGCGGTCCTGGCGGATATAATCGTCAAAACCTCTAGGCTGATGCTTGAGAACCCGGGCATCGAGGCGATAGACCTCAACCCCGTCATAGTCTACGGGGACGCGGCGAAGATCGTCGACGCCAGGATCATCCTCGGGGATGAAGGCGACGCGGGTGGGGCCATGGAACCCGCTGACGACCTGGACGCGGTGATTGACCCGTCCTCGGTGGCCGTCATAGGCGCGTCAGCTAACCCCGACAAGATAGGACACAAGATACTCAGGAACGTCGTCGACGCCGGGTTCTCCGGCGCGGTCTACCCGGTCAACCCACGCGGAGGAGAGATACTGGGGTTGAAGGCGTACCCCAGCGTGCTGGACACACCCGGAGACGTGGACACCGTAGTAGTGGTGGTTCCCTCCAGGTTCGTGCAGGGAGTCATGGAGGAGTGCGTCCGGAAGGGGGTCAAGGGCGCCGTGATAATCTCGAGCGGCTTCAAGGACGTCGGCCCCGAGGGGGCCGAGCTGGAGAGAATGGTTCTGGAGACGGCTGCTAGAGGAGGCATCAGGGTCGTCGGCCCCAACTGTCAGGGCGTCAGCAACCCGGTTTCGGGGTTCTGCGCGACGTGGCCTCTGATATCGCAGGTGGGTGACGTCGCCGTGATCTCACAGAGCGGTTCCATCGCCCTCGAGGCCCCGTCTTTCCTCGTCGATAACCACCTCGGCTACAGCAAGTCCGTCGCCCTCGGGAACAAGTCGGACGTCGACGAGGCGGACCTGATCTCGTGGCTCGGCCGCGACGAGGGCACCCGGGTCATCGCCGTCTACACCGAGGGAACAGACGAGGGCAGGAAGCTGATGAAGGCTGTCAGAGCCGCCTCCGCCGGTAAGCCGGTCCTCATATTGAAGGGCGGTAAGACGGAGGCGGGCAGGAGGGCGGTCCTGGCCCACACGGGTTCACTGGCCGGCAGCGGCGAGGTCTTCGAGGCGGCCGTCTCCCAGAGCGGAGGACTCTGCGTCGGGAGCCTGGAGGAGCTACTCGACGCCGCGAAGGCCTTCTCGGCGTTGCCTGTGCCGAGGGGCCCTCGCCTGCTCGTGGTGACGAGCTCGGGGGGTGCGGGCATCCTCTCCTCCGACGCCTCAGAGAAAGCCGGGTTGACCCTGCGCACGCTTTCCCGGGACACCGTGGACCGGCTCAAAGCCGTTCTACCTGATTTCTGCATACTGAGGAACCCGCTCGACCTGACCGGGAACGCCCTCACCGAGCCCAACATGTACGGGGAAGCCTTGGAGGTCGCACTGGAGAGAGGCGAGGCGGACATGATCCTGGTGGTCTTCGGCGACCCTATACCGGGCACCGTCGAGCTCCTGAGGAAAGCCGTGGAGAAGGCAAACGAGAAAGGGGTCCCCTTGGCGGTGAACTACATGGGTGGAGCAGACGTCCAGAAGGTCGAGGTTGACGCCCTCCAGAGAAACGGCATCCCGGTCTTCCAGACCCCGGAGAGGGCCATAACCGTCCTGGGGTACCTGAACAGGTATCGTCTGAACAGGAGTAAACTAGGAGGCAAGTAAAGTGTCGGTTTATGAAGACGAGCCCGGTAAGAGGGTGCTCATGCTGGGAAACGAGGCGATAGCTAGGGGCGCCGTCGAGGCGGGCGTACAGCTCGGAGCCGCCTATCCGGGGACCCCTTCATCGGAGATAATGCCGTACCTAGCGGATGCGGCGAAGGAGCTGGGCTTCTACACGGAGTGGTCCACCAACGAGGTGGTGGCTTTCGAGGTCGCGGCGGGCGCCGCGGTGGTCGGCGGGAGAGCGTTGTTCGCGTGCAAGGGTGCCGGGCTCAACGTCGTGATGGACATGCTCATGACGCTGCCCTACACCGGCGTCCGCGGAGGCTTCGTCATAGTAGTGGCGGACGACCCCGGGGCGTGGTACAGCTCCAACGAGCAGGACTCGCGGTTCGCCGGGCTCTGGGCGGGGCTGCCTGTACTCGAGCCGTGGGACCAGCAGTCCGCCAAAGACATGACCCGGGACGCGTTCGCTCTCTCGGAGAGGCTCGAGCTGCCCGTCATGGTGAGGAGCTGCACCAGGCTGAGCCACGCCTCAGGAGACGTCAGCCTGGGCGAGATACAGAAGAAACGTAACGAGATACTCTTCGATAAGCACTGGAAGATACCGTACAGGTGGAACGTGTATGGCCCCCCAGGCCCCGTTTGGAAGCATCGCTGGCAGAAGGAGCAGATGAAGAAGGCGCGGGACTTCGTCGAGACCACCCGCTATAACAGGCATCGTGAGGCAGAGGAGGACACCAGGATCGGCGTAGTTACGTCGGGCATGGCGTCAAACTACGTGCAGGAGGCGTTGAACCGGCTAGGGAAGCGGGACAGCGTAGACCTGCTGATGCTTGGGGTGCCGTACCCCGTCCCTGAGAAGATGGTGAAGAGGTTCCTCGACGGTGTTGACACCGTTCTCTGCGTCGAGGAGGGCGAGGCCCTGATTGAGCGGCAGCTGCACAGATGCGTCAATCAACTCGGTAAAAGCGTCAGGGTGCTGGGGCGTCTCTCTGAAGGCGACATGCCCGCCGTCGACGAGCTTGACCCAGACAAGGTGGCCTCAGTGCTAGCTAAACTCCTAGAGGCTGAGCTGCCTCCGTCTGAGGGAGACCCTGACGTGAGGGAGGGGCTGTCCGAGCTGGTGTGTGCGCGCAGCTCATCCTGGTGCGCCGGCTGCCCCCACATCGGAAGCTTCTGGGCGCT
>CAZQOX010000004.1:0-20612 GCA_964594895.1 uncultured Candidatus Bathyarchaeia archaeon | reverse complement strand
ACGGTCAAGACAGAAGCATAATAGCCATCTCCGGGAGCCACGGCATAATGCACGGATACCTGGTGCTGCTGCCCGCGATGATCCCGATACTGCAGGGAGACCTGGGCGACATAGGGACAGTGGGGATACTGGCGTCCTTGGTGTCACTTTTCTACGGCTGGTTCAGCCTTCCCGTAGGTTTCATCGCCGACAAGTACAGCAAGAGGCTCCTGATCGCCGCCTCCATGATGTTTTGCGGCGGCGCCTCCATCATAGTGGGGCTTTCCCCCAGCGTCCCGGTGGCGGCCGTCGGCATGATCATACTTGGCATCGGCGCGAGCCTCTACCACCCATGTGGCTACGCTCACATGGCTCTCGTGAGCGACGAGATGAGGGGCCGCTACATGGGATACCAGGGCTTCGGAGGCGACATGGGCATGGCCGTCAGCTTCCTCACCTCGAGCATCCTCGGCGCCAGCTTCGGGTGGAGGATGACCTTCATCATATGGGGCGTCGTCGGACTCGCCATTGCAGCCGTCGACCTGCTAGTCATCCAGGACATCGCCTGCGAGGTGGACCCGACCCATCTGAGGAAGAGCCCCGTGGAGACCGTGAGGCGCATGTTCGCCACCGAAAAGCGGGGGACCCTGCTCCTCACCTTCGTCATCGTGGTGATCAGCGGTATGCTGTGGATCGGCGTGAGCAACTTCATCATGGTGTACATCACCGACGTCAAAATGGTGACCTTGGTCATCGCGGGCGGATTATCGACCCTCAAGTACACCGTGGGTGCCTTCGCAATGATCATCGGCGGGGTTCTCAGCGACAGGCTTGGCAGGAAGAAGCTGCTTCTCTTCGGCTACGGCCTCTTCGCCGTGTCGCTTGTGGCCTTCACGATGGCGCCGAGCAACCTGTTGATGCTGGCGGGGCTGGTGGTGGTGCTCGGCTTCGCGTTCTTCGTGACCCAGAGCCCCATGAACGCGCTCCTCGGCGACGTCTCCCACAGGGACACGGTGGGCGTCACCTACGGCGTCAACTTCACGCTGAAGTACGGCGTCGGGTTCTTCACCCCCGCCATTGCGGGGTGGATAGCCGTCAACTACTCGTTGAACCACGTCTTCTACTTCTTCGCGGCGCTGAGCGCGGCGGCGTTCCTGGTGGCCACGCTGATAAAAGAGAGGTAGCTAGAGGCTCCGGGAGACCTCATCCAGCTCCCTGTAGAACCTGGTCTTCATCAGCGCTTCGGGGTCTCCCAGGGCCTCCTCGACCCCCTCGTCGTATGTGACGGAGCCAAGGTATTCGAGGCCGAGTCCTTCGACCTCTTCCCTGACGTAGGGCAGGGGCTTCATGACCATGTTCTCGCAGACCCCTATGATGGGTACGTCGAGGTCCTTGAGGAGGACGAGTAGCCTCCGCACCGACTGGAAGGCGACCCTGCTGGGGGTCGTGGCCACGATGAACTCGATCCTGGGTATGAGCCTGACGGTGTCGAGGGTTGCGTCGCCTATGCCGGGGGGCATGTCTACTATGAGGTAGTCCAGCTCACCCCACCTCGTTATCGCGAGGAGCTCTATTATGGCGTTGGAGACGTCTTCCCCCCTGAGGGGCGCGGGCTCGTCGACGCTGTAGTAGGTGATGCTCATGTACTTGAGGCCGTGGGCCGTGGGGGGCACGATGCCGTAATCCTCCTCGGGGTACAGGCCTTCTACGCCGAGGATGAAGTGGGTGGCTGGGCTCGTGAAGTCCAGGTCCAGGAGGCCTACGCTGTGTCCCCTGTCCCTGAGGCTCAGGGCGAGGGCCGTTGCTATCATGCTCTTGCCGACGCCGCCCTTGCCGCTGCTGACGGCGACGACTCTCCGTACGTTCTGGAGCCTTCTCTCTATGACGACGATCCTGGGGTCACTCATCGCCCCTGACTCCCTTGATGGTGGCGAGCCATACGCCTCGGCCTTCCGCTACCTCGAAGTCGGGGCTGCCGCACTCGCTGCACCTGATGTAGACGTGGGCCATCTCGGGGACGAAGTGGATGGCCTCGCTGACGTCCTCCGTCATGCCCTCGCCTGTGAAGCCCCACTCGTTTCCACAGTTCCTGCACTTGAACCTGGCTGGCTGGCTCTCGAGGACGAACCTGGCGTTCTCGAAGAGCGGGGTTTTGAGCTGCTCGAAGGCGAACTCCAGTACGTCGTGCTCTACCTGCTGGAGCTCGCCGACCACGACGACGACCTCCGTCACGTCTGTGATGCCGTTTTCCTCTGCGAATCTCGTGGCTGTCGCTATGACGCCCTCGGCCAGCGCCCACTCATGCATGGGGCTTGTTGCGCCGCGGATGCTATTAGGTGTTACTCAGGTTATTTCCTGTAACATGGAAGCGGTGAAAAACTTCTCTGAGACTTGGTGATCACTAGAATATTATACTGGTTCCTCGGTAACACGTCTGAGGATTCATGGTGGGTGTTTCACGTTTCAGCGTCTCGGTGGACCCTGAGCTGCTGGAGGAGTTCGACAGGACCATCGAGGGCCTCGGCTACAACAGGTCGACGGCTGTACAGGTGGCGATGCGGGGCTTCCTCTCTGACCATAAATGGGCTGAGGGAGAGGGAGAGGTCGCTGGGGCGATCACTCTAGCATACAATCACCACGTGAGGGGCCTGGTGGAGGAGCTCAACCATCTGCAGCACGACCACCTAGGCATAATTTCGTCTTCGACCCACGTCCACATGGATCATGATAACTGTCTAGAGATCCTGGCGGTCAAGGGCCCCGCGTCTCACATAAAGAGCCTCGCAGGGTCTTTGGCCGTCATCCGGGGCGTTAGGCAGCTTAAGCTCTCGATACTCGAGAAATAATCCAATAATCCGATTTCATGGTTCCAGCCCTTCATAACCAAGCTTGAACAAGCCTTAAACATGCAGATCAAGGTAACACGGAAGTCTGTCTCATGCATCGTCACCGTCATAATCTCCCTGATGACGCTCTCGGTGATGTACCACGGCATAATGACAGGAGTAGGGGTCATCCCCGGCTTCAGCTTCCTACTCTGGACCCTCATAGCGTTGGCCTACTCCCTCCACGAGGAGATAACCGAGTACGTGGAGGACAACCACACCAAATTAACGGAGCCACTGATAGCCAACATGGAGACGCTGAAGACCAACATCTTCGAGACGGCAAGACGAGACGCAGAGCCACTATCCCGCATCTGGGGCGACACAAGGAACAGGCTCAGACAGGGCCTCCTCGCCCTCCTCTACCAACTAATCCACACGCTGGAAAACCCGGACGACTCCAAGCCGCCCCACAATCCCTAACCAATAAAAACCACGGCATCCATAGCAACAGGAACATGAACAGCTACCTCGACGAGCTGAACAAATCCGGGAACAGCCTGATGATCTACAAGGGCGGCCGCCTCATATTCCAGAGCGCAAGCAAAGGCATCCGGCCCCACCTGGAGGCCATAGAGAAGCACGGCGAAGCCCTCCGCGGCACATCGATGGTGGACAAGATAGTCGGCAGAGCCGCCGCCCTCCTGATACTCTACAGCGAGGCAGCCGAGGCACACGCACAGGTGCTCAGCAGGCCAGGCAAACAGGTTCTGGACATGCACGGCCTGACGACCACGTATGAGGAGCTCGTCGACCACATAAAGATGAAGGACGGGAGCATCTACTGCCCCTTCGAGCGCATGGTCCAGGGCGTAAACGACCCTGACGAGGCGTACGCCGCCATCGTAGAGAAGATGAACAGCCTCAACGCCGGGCCCGCTTCATAGAGAGCACCGCGGGGATGGCTCCGAGGTTAAGAGCCGCCCCCAAGAGGAAGATCGTCGAATACGGGAAAATCGTCGTCAGGAAGCCGGCGGCGAGGCTCCCTACGGTGGAGCCGAACCCGAAGACGCTTGAGAGGTAGCTGATGGAGATTGTCTTTATCTCTGGCTCCACGTGGTCCGCTAGGAACGCCCACTCCGAGACGGCTCTCGTCCCCCAGCACAGCCCATACAGCGCCAGCGCCACCCCCATCATGAATACGCTCTCGCTGACCGCGATGATGACGAAGCTCACCACCAGGAGCCCAAAGGCCACGAGCATCGGGGTACGTCTCCCGATGGAGTCGCTGATCCTGCCCGCTGGGAACCTCGACAACGTGTTGCTGAACCCCCTCACGGTGAAGAGGAGGGCCACCGTCGAATCGCTTATCCCGAGCTGCTGCACCGCGTAGATGCTGAAGAGGGCGATGAAGATTGCCTGAGCCGTGCTGAAGGAAGCCCTGCAATAGCTGAGAAGCATCACGTTCCTGTTCCTGAGTATCATCCTCAGGGACTCCACAGTGCCCACCTCGGGCGCGCCCTCAGCCAAGGCAACCCTCCTCGGCACCCTCGCACCGAGGAACACCAATAGGAGGATGCCCACCGCCGGGAACAGCGCGGAGAAGTAGAACAGCTGAGAGTAGTTAAACACGTTGACCAGGTAGCTGCAGAGGGCGGGCCCGAGCAGCATCCCGAATCCGAGGAAAGTCAGGTACCTACCCATGGCGTCCCCCTGCCTGTCCGCGGGGGCCGCGTCGCTCACCGTGGACATGGCGGTCTGGTTGAAGCCCCCGTTCGCTACGCTGAGGTAGACGGTGATGAGCAGCACCTGTGTGTAGTTCCTGGCGTATGCGTAGAGCAGGGAGCTGGTGGAGCTGATGAAAAGTCCAAGCAACAGCATCCTGACCCGGCCTATCCTCTCGGCTATGACGCTCATGGGGATCCGTATCACCAGGGGGATGAAGCTCATGAGGCTGTACAGCGTCCCGACTTGGACCATGGAGGCTCCCAGCCCGGCGACGTAGAGGCTGAAGATGGGCTGGGTCACCGTCCAGCTGAGGACGAAGTTGGTGGCGGCCAGCATAAGCGCGTATAGCCGCTTGTCGTAGCCGCTCACATCCGGTTCCCCCGTTTACCGGGGCACATCTCCGCTGCGGCGAAATAAAGGTTTGGTTTAGGAAGAATTTAAGAACCCCTGAACACAGTTGATAGGATTCACCACGGAGCGAAACGGCCTATGGAAAAGCTCGTAGAACTGGCGGGGCTCATCGCCGACGACGGCCTGAGGGAGAAGGTGCTGGCCTTCCTCAGGGACCCACCTACAGACCTCGATCAGCCGGCTCTCCCCGTCGGGGTCTGCCCGGCAGGAGCCTACCAGCACCACAGCTACAGAGGAGGCCTCGTGGAGCACACCGTCAGCGTGGTCGGGCTCTGCTGGAGCCTCTGCGACATAGTGGAGGAGCAGTACGGCGGCCGTGTCGACCGCGACCTGGTGCTGGCCGGCGCCATACTCCACGACATCATGAAGGTCTACTGCTACGAGGAGACGGGCGGCGGGGGGTTCAGGACCAGCGAGTTCGGCGGCCTCGTTGACCACTTGAGTCTCATGATCGCCGAGATGTACAGGCGGGGGCTTCCCATCGACCTCGTGCACGTCATCGCGGGCCACCACGGCGACGCCGGCCCCACCAAGCCCAAGACCCTGGAGGCCCTCATCGTCTCCGTCGCCGACCAGGCGGACAGCGACCTGAACGGCAAGCTCCTGCGCGCGGCCGAGTACCTGCTAAGGAGGAGCGGCGTATCCAGGCCGAGTCTGGGCAGCGCCAAGGATGCTCTGGACGTGGTTCAGGTGAAGAGCCGCGAGGGCTGGGAGGGACTGCGGCGGATGCTCGACGACGGCTAGAAAAAATTACGTCCATTCTGAGTCACTTCCGGTAAAAGATAATAATTCGGTCAACCATGTACCAACCAGAGGTTTCAGTTTTGCCTGATCAAATCACTGTAGGCGACGTAACAGTAGGTAGAGGCGAGTTAAGGAAAGGGGTCGTGGAAGGAGTCGAGCTCAACGTGGGTGTGAGCATAGACATACCCGTCCTCGTGATGAACGGGGCGAAGGATGGCCCGACCCTCGTCATGACGTCGACGCAGCACGGCATAGAGATCCAGGGGATAGAGGTCATCCGCAGGGTGATGAGGGAGAAGATCGAGCCAAAGGATCTGAGGGGCGCCGTAATCGGGGTGCCCGTCGCCAACCCACTGGCCTTCATGCACCACCAGTACCTCTCGTGGATAGACAACCTCGACGTGGGGGGCGGGGGAAGCGGAAGCCTCATCACGGCCGACAAGCCCCTCGGCAACACCACGGAGAGGCTCGCTTACGCCCTCTGGGCGGAGATCTGGAGCAAGGCCGACCTCGGCGTAAACATACACTGCAACACCAGGCCCGACTCCCTCATCTACCAGTGGATAAACGTCGGGAACCCCGCGACCAGGGACCAGATGCTCAGGATGGCGGAGTGCTTCGGCGTCACCACTATAGTCTCCGAGACGCCTCTCAGCGGCGACGCGCCCCCCACCATCGGGAACCTCGCCGCCGGGAAGGGGGTGCCCATACTCCTCATGGAGCTCATCGACGGGAGATGGATCTCCGAGCCCTCCACCACCGCGGGCGTCAAGGGCGTAATGAACATAATGAAGGCCTTCGACATGATCGACGGCGAGATGGAGCCACAGGATGGGTTCCCCGTGGTGCCGGGCCTCAACAGGTTCCACGGCGTCGTCAGGGCCAACCACGGAGGCCTCATCCGGTTCCACAAACGGCCCGGTGAGCTCATCGAGGAGGGAGAGGTGTTCGCCGAGATCTACGACCTCTACGGCGACGTCTTGGAGGAGATCAGGATGCCCGTGGAGGGGTACACCTGGGCCTACCCGTGTGGCAGCGTCCTCGGCACCAGCGGGGGCCTCCAGACGGTTCAGACCGGGGCCAACGTGGCGTACGTGTTCACCCACCCGAAGGACTAGATGCCCCCCTTTTTCCCGGTATTCTTCTCTGGGCGAGGAAAGCTAATATGTCTGGTTATTCGGTTTCACTCTGGGCAGCGGTGGCAGAGTGGTGATTGCGCTGGTCTCGAAAACCAGTGGCCTATGAGCCTCAAGGGTTCGAATCCCTTCCGCTGCGCCATTAAATAAACGCAATATTTTGCTTTTTTTAATATAATTTTTTCAATCATGTCTTTTTAAACTGCTCGTGCTAATTTCAATACAACAATAGGTTCTTCATTATGCATGCTTTAGAACATTTTTATACTCTTGTCCAGCCATTTTCCAGTTGTAACGAATGATTTCCTTTCTGACGAATTCTAACATATCATCTCCAAATCCATACTCTTCTTTGAAAAAGTCCACGATGGAATCAGTTGAATAGTGAAGAGGTATGTCATTTCCCATGATAAACATTAAGTCTTCTTGGATATCTTGTCTTAACCCAAAAAGGAGTCTCATGCCACATGTAGTATTGTAATCGATTTCACTAATGCCACGAAGATCTTCAAAAAAATATTTTCTGGGAGTTGTTACGTGCCTTTTCTTACGATAGGAAGTTACTCCATGGCGTAATCTAGTATCAAATCTGCTTATTCGGCTGGGAAATTTGGTGAACAAATATTGAATCCTATTATCAAGAACGTTATCTTTAGATGGAAATGTAATCTCTGGTTGTTCCCCACGTCTGGTTGGTTTTTCTTTTTTACGAAAAACGTTAAACAATAATATAAAAATTAGTAAAACTGCGAAAATTGTTGCTCCTAATAAACTTTCATCAAATGTTGGCAATTTACAAAATTATTAGGAAAAGATGGATTAATATTTTATTACAACTGTATATAAAGAGTTGAATGTGATCTCATGGTTTATACCATATTGAATAGGTTGTATAGTAATTTCCTGAATCCCATAAAAGAAGGGCATAAACTCCGTTTCCACGATGACTAAAGGCTTTATTCATATCGAATGTAACATGAAACTCTTTACCTGTTGTAGACCATTCTTGAGCATTAATCGTAATGCCTTCTCCCACTTTCCATCTTTTCGGAACAATGCCTCCGATATATTCCCCAGCATCATAACCATGGTCGTAGGGTGGTTTTGAAAGTTCTTCGACTGTAAGATCTTTTGGTAAAGGATCATAGTAGATAGCAATTTGATCGGGAGGCCATTCAATAAAAGCAGTATATTTCATATCATAAACTGTACCTTCATGAGATACTTCAGCTGACTCAAAATAATAATCCTCAAAATCCTGTATAAGGAATAAATCTGAGTAATCATATGCGACGCCAATGCTTACTCGATTATGGTTAGGATCAAGTAAGTTATCTCGATGTCCCCAATTTGAGTCTGCATCGTCATAAATCATATTCCACGTTAATTTCTTAATCGCTTCGTAAGGATCAACGTAGCCTGTACTTTTCATCCATGCACAATTCTCTCCTACAGCTCCCATTCCCCCAGCAAGTGAATATCTCATGTATGGTTTCATGCCTTCTGCATCCCAATGGCTCAGACACCCTAATTCGAGAAGATTTTCGGCGTGTGTCTGTCCACATGTAATAGGACTTAATGTAACATTTCCTAGTCCTTGTTTGGTTCTTTCCCGATTAATTTCATCAAGCGCATATTGTACAAGGTCTTCATGTGTTAGTGGTTCAGGAAGAATATCTTCAAATGTTTCCTGTGCTTGCTCATTCGTCTCGTTAAGTTCCTTTTTGATGGACTCTATAGTTTCTTCTACTGAAGAGGACAGGTTGGTAGCGAGGTCTTGAATGTCTGATGTAGACGGTTTATATTGTAAATAAAGAAAACCTGCAACTCCAAGCAAAATTAATAAGGTAATAAGCTTAGATGACACAGCTTTTTTTTGTGGATATTGTTTTCCAACATAATGATCTGCAGATTTTTGATAGCTCCCTGAAGCTGGTCTGAAGAGCCAACGTTCAGCGCGTTTATTACATCCATGAGTCTCAGGAATCCTATGTTTTGCACAATAATATTGACCACAAACAGAACACTTGAATAATAAATAATCTTCTTCACCACAAAAAGCACATCTGCCTAAAGCCCATCACCTGACGACATGATGTATTATTCATAATTATTTAATAATAAAAGATAATCCAGTTAATAATACAAGAGACTACGAGTGAAGATGTTTCTCAAGGGTTCGAATCTCTTCCGCTGCGCCAAAATAAAAAGAGATCAGCTATTAAATGAGGTTAAATCGGGGGTTTAACGCCTAGCTCTTCTGCCAGAGCCGTGAGATCGCCCCAGGTTTTGTCCTCAACGTATATTCCCTCTCTCAGGCGTTCCTCTTTCTTATTCCTCTCCGGCTCCCCTGGGATCAAGATCTCTTCGTATCCTGGCGCCGTCGGGGAGTCCCTCACGGTGCTGAGGAGGTCGTCCACACGTCTCTTGAACGCGTCAAGCTCCGTGATCTGCCCCACGTCTATCGCCATCATGAAGATGCCGTTCCCACCGTAGAAGGGCCTCGATCGATACTCCTCGCTGTTTGAGACACCGCCTTCCGTCAAGGCTCCGGTGAGGATCTCCACGAGCAGGGAGAGCCCGAACCCTTTGTAGCCGGCGATATTGCCTCCCAGGTTGCGGAGGACACCTCCCTTGGTGTACCAGCCCGGGTCCGTGGTAGGTTCTCCGTCGGGGTCCATGAAGACGCCTTCCGGGAGCTCCTCTCCCCTGGCCAGGTGCACCATGATCTTGCCCCTCGCCCAGACAGACGTGGCCATGTCTAGAACCATCGGCGGCTCCTTCCCGGAGGGGATAGCGAAACACAGGGGGTTCGTCCCCAGCTGCTTCGATTTTCCGCCGTAGGGCGCCACGTAGCTCGCCGAGTTGACGCTGGCGATCCCGATCATGTCTTGAGCCAATGCCATCTCCGCGTAGGTGTTCAGACGCCCGACGTGTTGACTGTTCTTAGCGGTCACCAGGCCCACCACGCTTTTCCTCGCTTTCTCGATGCAGACGTTCATGGCGTACTTGGCTACCACTTGACCCAGGTTCCATCCCCCGTCTATGGCTGCCGTGGAGCGGGTCTCTCTGATCATCTTTATCTCTGCCCCAGGTTTCACCGCCCCCATCTTGATGCCTCTCGCGTAGATGGGGATCCTGATCACTCCATGACTGTCGAAGCCTGTGAGGTTCGCCTCGACTAGAAGATCCGACACAAGCTCCGCGTCCTCAATCGGCACGTCGAGGGCTGAGAATATCTGGGACCCAAAGGCCCTGAGCTGATCTGCAGTTAATGTAGGCATATTTTCACTTTCCGGTTACTCAAGATCATCTGTGTCTCTTGATACGTTTTTTGGTTGGGTATGCATGAGAGAAACCTTCTTCCTGCGTCATCATGTCGTTTCGCTCACATGGTTCTCTATGTCTGTCGCGATCCTTTTCAGAGTCTCAATGGGTTTTATCAGCGGAATCCTCATGTGGTATTCCCCGGTTTTTCCGAAGGCTGTCCCGGGTCTCGCCAGTATCTTCTTCTCTCTGAGTAGGGACTCGCAGAATGGTTCTGATTTTGTATTGAGGTCTCTGAGGCTGGGGAAAAGGTAGAAGGCTCCTTCGGGCATGTGGCACCTGAGTCCATCGACCTCGTTCAACCTTGGGACCATGAAGCGTCTCCTCCGGTCATATTCGTTGATCATCTCCATTATCGGCTCCCAGGGTCCCTCAAGCGCCGCTACACCCGCAACTTGTACGAATGTGTTGGTTCGATAGCCTAGGGGGATCTTCTGCAGTCTTTTAGCGATGGGGTCGTCGGCTAAGACGTATCCTAGGCGCCATCCCGTCATTGCGAACGTTTTGGAGAAGCTGCTGCTGATTATCGTCCTCTCCTTCATCTCTGGGAGGGAGGCGATGCTGGTGTGCTTTCTTCCGTCCCAAGTGAACTCACAGTAGACCTCGTCAGAGAGTACCATGAGATCGTTATCCTTGGCTATGTCGGCGATCTCCATGAGTTCCTGCTTTGAGAAAACGGTTCCAGAGGGGTTGTTGGGGTTGCACAGCACTATCATCTTGGTCTTCTCGGTCACCTTCTCGTTGAGGGCTTCAGCGTCTAGACGGTATCCTCTCTCCTCGTCTAGCGCAACACCGATCTCCTTCGCCCCACAATACTCGACCAGGTCAGAATAGGCCATGAAGTAGGGTTCCAGGAGGATGACCTCGTCTCCCGGGTTCAGAGTGCCGGTCATAGAGGCGAACAGGGAGACTCCGCTGCCTGCCGTGACCATCGTTTCAGATGGGGTCCAATCGACACCGTGTCTGCTGTGGTACTCGGCAATCGCTTTTCTGAGAGCCGGGAGCCCATGGGTTGGAGGATAGTGGGTCTTCCCCGCTTTGATTGCGGTGAGTAGGGCGTCTGTGATGTGTTTGGGTGTGTCGAAGTCGGGGTCGCCTCCTCCGAGGTTTACGACTTGATCCATTTGTCTTGCCATCGCCACGACTCTTTGGTGAGAACGGCTCTTCATCGATCTTAGACGTTCCTCTATATGCCTTTCAGCCAATGGTTGTCACGTTAAATCTGTTGAATGGATTAAAAAAGGTAGATCGCCTTTTGAGCGTCAACGGTTCGAATCCCTCTGCTGCGCTAAAACAAGCATCTCAGTCAATGGGTCTTGATGTCGGCCACCGAGTTCAGGACGAGCCGTGAGTGTTGCGCCGCATCTCTCTCAGGGTTGACCAGTATGGTTCCTTTCACCCCGGCTGCTTCACCCGCCAGCGCGTCTACGGCTTCATCCCCCACGTAGACTGCGTCGCCGGGGGACACGCCGAGCCGCTCACAGGCCGCGACGATCATGTCTGGCGCCGGCTTTCCCTCGGCTACCTCGTCCGCGCCTATGTAGAAGTCGAACAGCTCCTCGACGCCGACGGCCCTCATGATCTCACGGGCCGTCCTTCCGCTGCCGTTCGTCGCTATGCCCAGCAGCAGACCAGCCTCCTTCAGGCTCCTCAGCGTCTCCTCGGCCCCCATGATGAGCTCGGGCCTGTACCGCCTGCTCTGCATCCGGTCGGCGGCCTCGTAGGCTTGGGCCGCCAGCTCCTTCGCCTGGAACCAGTTTAACCCTTCGAGCCAGATGGCCGTCGTGGCGACCGTCAGGTCCTCTCTCCTGGGCGCCTTGGACAGCGGCCCCCTCTCATCCACGTTGAACTCCTCGTCTACGCCCGAGAGCTCGGCCCACCTCCGGGCGGCCGCGGCTCCCGCCAGCCTCGACACGTGCTCGTACCTTGCCCTAGCCAGCGACCTGTTCCTGAACTCCTTGTCCACCAGTGTGCCGTCCAGGTCGAACAACACCAGCCTGCACTCGATCCATGTTTCGTCTACTAAGATACCGGGCATATCATCGGCTCCCTGATGGTATTGCCGCTTCATCTTTAGTTAAGCTTACGTGCCTGACCCTTCCTCTTCAAATGTTCCGCCCTGCGCCTACGGAGCCCAAAATGTAGAGAACAGGTGACCTCTGAGCCTCAGGGTTCGAGTCCCTTCTAGCTGCACCAATATACAAACCAGTGACTCGACTTTTCTAAGAAATAAGGATGAGCTGAGACAACTATAAAACATAAACTGGATCTTATCTGCCATTTTAAGATACAACCTCCGGGATAGTGAGTTAACTCTTAACAACATTCAAGACAGCATCTTTAGCACCTGAATGAAAAATAGCCTCAATAGATTCACACCTCATGGCGTACGTTAAGAAAAAAATTGGGGTTACGTGCTGGTCTTAGCCGGTTTTGCCGCCCCTGGTTGCATCGGAACCAGTCCCAGCGGTGCGAAGCCGGCCGTCGCCATATTGGCCGGGATGAGCATCATGGTGCTGGCGCCCTGCTGCTGCCCTATCTCGTACAGGATGTTCATCCACCTGAGGGACAGGGCGTCGGGGTTCTCCTTGTACAGGTTGGCTGCCTCGATCATCTTGCTCGCCGCCTGCAGCTCAGCCGTCGCCAAAGTCACGCGCGCCATCCGCTCCCTCTCCGCCTGGGCCTGTCTGCTCATGGCGTCCTGGAGCACGTTAGGGATGATCACGTCCTTGACCTCGACGCTGGTCACCTTGATGCCCCACGCCTCGGTCTTCTCGTCGATGATCTCCCGCAGGTTCTGGCCCACGTGGTCCCTCTCGGAGAGGAGTTCGTTGAGCTCCACCTTGCCTATCACCTCCCTGAGGGTGGTCTGGGCGGCCCACTGGGTTGCCTGACTGTAGTTTTCTACGTTCAGTACAGTCTTCTCAACGTCTACCGGCTTGGCGTACATGACCGCGTCCACGTTCACAGGCACGTTGTCGCTGGTGAGGGTCTGCTCCGTCTTGAAGCTCACCGTCTGGAGCCTCAACGAGACCCTGCCGGGCGACTTGTCCACGAAGGGTATCAGGTAGATGACGCCAGGGCCCTTCAGACCGATGTACCTGCCGAGCCTGAGGATGGGAACCTTCTCCCACTCCTTGATGACCTTGATGCCGCTGATCGCTATGACCACGATGATGGCCGTCAGTACAGTCGCTAACATGTTTTCTATCATTACCATATTTTATTCATCTCCAACGGAAGAGCCCTTCTCGCCTTCCTGCTTCTTAACCAGTAGCAGCAATCCTTCCCTGCCCACCACGACCACCTTCTCCCCCTCGTCGATGGGGGGGCCGATGGCTCTCGCCTTCCAGAACTCTCCTTCAACGCGCACCTCGCCCACGGGGGCCATGTCGGCGCTGGACACCCCGCTGGCTCCGACCAGTGTGTCCGGGCCCGTCTGGCGTCCAAGGCGCCACGCCTTACCCACCTTGAAGGCTAGGAACCCGAAGATCGCTGTCATGAGTAGAGCGAAGCCGACTAGTGTGTTACGGATACTCATCGCATGGCGGGGCGAGATCAGCCAGTTTGGCGACGGGAACATCAGCAGGACCCCTAAGAGGATGAAGCCCGCCCCCGCCACCCCCAGCAACCCTATCTGGGTCTTTATCTCGGCGACCACGAGGCCGAAGCCCAGGATGAACAGGATCATCACGGTGGGCTCCAACCCCAACACCTGCGCCGACATGAGGCCTAGTATGATGAACAGCGCGCCGACTATCTCCGCCCCTATGCCGGGCGTCTGGATGCCTATTATTACTAGGTAGAAGCCCAGCGTGAAAAGAAGGCTGGAGGTGACGGGGTTGAATATCACCTCGAGGACCGTGGCCTGTATCCCCTTCTCGTAGGTCACCAGCGGAGCCGACGCGGCCCCTGAGAAGGCTATGGTCTCTTTCGCGTTGTACTGCGCCACGGTGTCTGTAGGCACGAGCTGCCAATTCATCGCGCCGCCGCTGCTTATAACCTGGATCAGGGACATGCTCTGCAGATTCCCCAGCAATGTGGGGACGTCGTCGGCTATCAAGTCTATGACGTGGTACCTGAGGGCGTCTTGGGGCCCGAGGTTCAGGTTCTCGGATATGAACTTCCTGGAAGCCGTGGCGTTCCTGAGGTGTAGGCTGGCGTGGTTAACCATGAGGGCGGTCAGTGCGTTGATCTCCTTGGTGTCGTTGAGGGGCTGCCCGGCGATGGTCACGGGCTGGCAGCTGCCTACGCTGGTCCCCGAGGCCATGGCAGCCACGTGGGCTGAGACGAGGATGTAGGTGCCGCCGCTCCAGGCGGCCGCCCCTATGGGGTACACGTAGAGGCAGACTGGTATGGGCGACGACTCGAACATGTTCATGATGTCTTTGACGGCCCCCAGCTCGCCACCCGGCGTGTCGGTCTCCACTACTATGAGACGGGCGTCGACGTCCTCGGCTGTGCTCATCACGTCTTGGAACATGTAGGTGGTCGCGGCCGTGATCTCGGTGTCGAGCGTGACGACGAGCACTGGCTGGGATGGCGCAGCGGTGACTCCTGCAGCTGCTAGGCAACATAGAATTACTGTCAACGGTAAGAATACACGTTTTGGCAAGTGGATCTCTTCGCTGATAATACTATTTATCTGAAAGGAAATAAACAATACTGTTGTATAGGTTGATGACCATCTTCTTGCATCGTGATATGGTGAGGGTCCCTCGTTGAGCAGAGAGCTGGATATTGATGATTATAAGGAGAGGCTTGAAAAGCTCGTCGAGGAGGGGAAGATCAGGTGCCGAAGCTGCGGCAACACCACCGACTTCTTGGTGAACGAGATCGGCCACGTCTTCTGTAGCAAGTGCCACGCCAAGATACCGATGGTGAGGCTGGAGAAAAACAGGTAGGCATCCAGCGTTTTTACCTGGAACCATTAACCTGTTCGGCTCCTCGAGGAGCCCCATGAAGAAGAGCTTAAGTTAAGAACCTCGCCGCGCCTTCGCGCGCACAACCTCATCAACCTCTGAGCTCTATTCACACCGTCTTGGGTGCGAGGATGAACGTCAACATCATCTACCCCTTCCAAAGACTAGAAGATCGAAAAAGGTGAAACGAGTCTACGGTTTCCGGGATATCTCCCTAGGAGACAGATCGAAGCCGACTAGTCGTCCCTGAAATCGCAGCCTACAGCGTCGGCCACGTCCGCACGTGCAGTTAGTGGCCACGTTCTTTGTAGCATTGGTCTTCTGGCTCTACGGAGACTGTTCAGAGCTCGCGTAGTTCAATGACAAACCTTGCTGTGTTGGCTTTTCCTCGGCAGGACGGCGTTATGGGTTAATGGGGGCTGCCACCGCCAGTGCTCTGACAAGGTCGACAGTGTCCTCGCACCTATCAGCGATGTTCTCGAAGGTCTCAACTAGCTGGGAAAGAAGTATGGCTTCACCGATCTCCACAGACCCCGTCTTGAAGCTCCCTATCTCCTTCCTCGCCTGCCTGTTGAGGAGATCCATTTCCTCCTCCAGCCTCTCAACCTCGTCTGCCGCCTTTAAAGCGTCCTGGAACCTCCTCTCGATGAGATTATCTATACAGATATCGAGGTCTAGAACACAGTTTTTAATCACTTTCATGATGCTAGGAAACATTTTCTTAAGTTCGTCGGGGGCATGGTCGATGTTGAACTCCACCAATATGCGCCCCGTCTCATTGACCCAGTCTATGACGTGGTCGATCTCCCTTGTGAGCCTCATAAGATCCTCTCTGTCGGACGAGGGCAGCTCACCTTTTGTGAGTTCGGCGACGATCTTCTTCTTGAGGAGGTCGGCTGCCTTCTCTTTCCGCTGAAGAACATAGAAACTCTTGTTAAGCGCATCACGTCTACCCTCCAACGCATAGTTCAAGCAGCGCTCCAACTGCTCCGTGGTTGTCACCACAGACTTGGAGTGATCCCGGATCATTGTGATGGACAGTATTTTCCTCCTGGTTCTCAGCCAGCTCTCAAGGTGCGCCATAGTATTTCATCTCCTCACTCTAAGCTTAATGTCTTTTCTAGATCCTCCTCGGGGTACCTGAATATAAGAAGTCGTTCCGCCGGTAAAGCCGCGTAAACAGCGTCTCCGGCAGCGAAGCCCACGGCGTCGCCTCTAACCGCGGTCTTCGAGAGAAACACCTCGCCGTTAGATGCACTCAGCTCGTACCTGAAAAAGTCTCCAACGAAGGAGACCGACTCTATATCACACTCCCAGACGTTTCCGCTCATTGGTTCACGTGTGACTTCGATGAACTCGGGGCGGATCGCCAGCACACATGGTTCGCCCTCCCTTAAGACGGCTTCCTCTCTTACCTCTGCCTTCAAAACCGAGCCGTCGATGGCTACCTCCGCTGTGTTGCGGGTCAGTTTATTTATTGTGCCCGTCAGGAAGTTGGCTTCCCCGAGGAATTTTGCGGTGAATAGCTCCCGTGGGTTCATATACATCTCCTGAGGCTGCCCTACCTCAACTATCCTTCCAGCCTTCATCACAACGATTCGGTCAGAGATGGAGAGGGCCTCCTCCTGGTCATGAGTGACATGTATGGCAGTTAAACCCAGGTCCTTCACAAGCTTCCTCAGATCATACCTCAGGGATGTGCGGACCTTGAGGTCGAGGGCGCCAAGGGGCTCGTCGAGGAGCAGGAGCGTTGAACCAGAGATAAGAGCCCTTGATATGGCGGTCTTCTGCTTAGCACCGCCGCTCAGCTCTGTGGGGTACATGGACGCGTAGTCGTCCAGCCCCATCATGTAGAGCATCTCCTCCACTGGGCTCCGCCTATCCTTAGGTGTAACGCCTTTGACCATGAGGCCATAGGAAACATTATCATAGGTATTCATGTGAGGAAACAACGCGATCTCCTGGAAGACGTAGCCCACGCCCCTATCCTCAATCGGTAGCGCCGTCGTCAATTTCCCGTCTATGTGGACGTCCCCTGTGTCGGGCTTCACTATTCCCGCTATCGTCTTGATGAGAGTAGTCTTGCCACAGCCACTAGGGCCGACTATGGTGACGTACTCCCCAGTATCGACCGTTAAGGAGACGTCTTGAAGGGCTCTGACGTCTCCATAGGCTTTTGACACCTTCTCTACCCGTATCTCGGGCACCTAGTACACCTCCAGCTCTCGTTTAAGCCCCTGAGTGGGGGACTCGTAGACATGGGTGTGAGCTGGGTCGTAACTCACGCTCACCCAGTCCCCCTCAGTCACCGAGCCCATCGCTGAGCCGATGGGTACCCTTACGGCTATGATGTCCCTGTTAGCGAGCCTCACGGTGTAACGCTTCCATCCTCCGAGGAAATGGATCGTCTCCACCTCTCCAGATAACCGGTTTAGTTCGTCGCCGTGAGGCTCAGGGCTCAAGATCAACATGTTCTCCCTCACAGCCACGACCACAGGCTCCTCAGGCTCGAAGCTCACGTCGGCGACCCTGACCATGAGGTCCTCTCTGAGCCGCACTAGACTGTTGACGCTGTCCCTTTTCTCAACCACCCCCTCAAGGAAGTTGGAGTTACCAACGAAGTTGGCTACGAAGATGTTTTCGGGTCTGTTGTAGATATGAAACGGCGTGCTGTGCTGCTGAAGCTTGCCGTGACGGAGGACCAGGATCCTGTCGCCTATGGTCATGGCCTCCTCCTGGTCGTGTGTGACATGTATGACGGTGAGGCTGGACTCTTTCGCTAGCCGTCTAAGCTCCGTTCTCAGCTCCAGCCTCAGCCTGATGTCCAGGGCTCCCAGCGGCTCGTCTAAGAGCAGTGTCTTCGCGCCTGAAGCTAGACCCCTGGCTAGAGCCACGCGCTGCTGCATCCCTCCACTCAGCTCGTTCGGGTATGCCCCCGCCCTGGTGTCCAGCCTCACCATCTTGAGCACTCTATGCGCCGACTGTTCCGCTTCCGATCTGGGCACGTTTTTTGACAGCGGACCATAGGCCACGTTCTCTAGAACGGTTAGGTGTGGAAAAAGTGCGTAGGTCTGAGGCACGTATACGGCGTCTCTCTCCTCCGCGGGAACCTGGTTCACCCTCACACCTCCGAACACCACCTCTCCTTCCGTGGGCTGGATTATGCCTGATATTAGCCTAAGAAGCGTCGTCTTACCGCTGCCCGTGGAACCTAGGACGCAGAGGTACTCGCCGTCTCTGACCTCGAATGAGATGCCGTCCAAGGCCTTCAAAACCCCAAACCGCTTCGTGAGGTTATAGACGCTGATTGACGGCATTTTATTTGCCACTCCTATAGACGATTAGCCTGAGAGCCAGAAGAGACGCAAAGGATGTGAGGACAAGGAAAGCTATGCCCAAGGCGATGTCCGAGGTGGTTGCAGGGACCGCATGCTTGACCCACGACACCAAGAGGACCGGAGCAGTCTTCAAGCTCTGGGAAACGGCGGTGGTCGCCCCAGTCTCGTCGACGCTTCTAGTGAACGTCAGGATGGCCCCGGAGAACAGGGAATACTTCGCTAGGGGCGCAATGATCCTCCTGAAGACCGTGAGGGGTCTGCTTCCCAGGGTCCTGGCGGTCTCTTCCATCTCCTCTGGGATCCCCTCGATGGCTGCCGCCATGGCCTGCACAAAATATGTATACGTGATCGTCGTGTGGGCGAAGACGATGATCCAGAACTCTGGGAGGAAGCCGAAGCTCCTCCAGAAGAAGCTCAAGGAGACGCCGAGGGCGACGCTGGGTACGACGATCGGTATGTTCACGGCTGCGTCTAGGAGAGTGGTACCTAGCTTTCCGAGCCTCCTCCTTGCGATGAGCACCGCTATGGGTAGACCCGCTACGACATTGATCAAGGTGGCGACTGCGCCAATGACGTATGAGAGTGCCATAGCGTGCCAGTACTCCGACCATATGCCCCCGCCCGACAGAGCGTTCTGGAGGGTTCCGTCTGTAATAGCCGCCAGGGCTGGGAATGTGATGTATATCGAAGGAACCAATACGAAGAAGGCGAAGATGACCAACGTGGCTCCGTCCCTAATTTTCACGGTCCGCCTAGAGCTCAGCCTCGCCTCGTATCCAGGCAGCACCCTGTTGAGAGGCAGCTTCAGTCTCGTGCCAAGGAACCTGATGAGGGCGAAGACCGTCACAGAGAGGATGATCAACGTGAAGCTGACTAAAACCATGGGCCCCTCCAAGGCGGCGTCCTTAGCGTTTTTAATGAACACCGGGCCGTTCTCGAAGGCGCCCGCGACCATCAAGGTAGCACCGGTCTCTGACAACGACCGTGCGAAGGCTAAGAGGAACGCGGCTATGAGCCCAGGCCTCAGGAGGGGGAGCGTCACAGTCCTAGCGATGGTGAAGACCCTAGCGCCCAACGTCTTCGCCGCCGTCTCGTATATCACGTCGTATGCGAGGAGTTCACCAACCATGACTCTGACGATTACAGGGTACGAGAAGGCGAAGTGCAGAAGTAGAATCAGGAGTAGGCCAGGCTGTACACTGATGCCTAGGAGAGTCATGGGCCCTGAGCTGCTCCAGAAGAGTAGAGTAGAGAACCCGAGGGCAACGGTCGGTATGATGAATGGGATATCTGCCAAGGCGTCTATAACGTTTCTCCACTTCGAGTTCCCCTTGACGATGAACCAGGCCATTGGGAGTGCGGCGACCAGGTCGATCGTCGCGACGCTGAAGGCGATGGCGAACGAGCTAAATATGGCTGACTTCGCCCTGGCGAAGAGAGCAGGATCCGAGAAAACCTGACCGACGAGATCGATTTTCAGGCTTATGCCGAGGACTGGGGGGATAAGGATGAAGGAGACCAGGAAGAAGATGGCGCCGAGATAGGTAAGCCTCTTTGCCAGCATGTTCGACGAGAGTTCGTCAAGCTTTCTCCACATGGCTTCAGACACCATTTTCTGGTTCTTATGGCCCCTATTCCTCGGTTTCTATGGAGGAGACCGCATTTCCCTTAGGTTTAACGTTATTCCACATAGAAAAAATATCTTACAGTAGACTATAGAGAGCTATATTGGTTTCACGGCGCGCATGCCTATACTGGAGGATTATTTTACTATCAGCACCGGAATCTTCGACTCATTAATAACCCTCAGCGCGCGGCTCGTAAATTTGGGTTCATTTGGGTTTGCACTCAGCTTTAAACACTGAAAACGCCTCATAACGAATATAATGAAATGAAATTTTAGGGTAATCCCCTCCGCTACGCCAAAATTTTTTCTGGTTATCATAGGTAACCTATGACAAGCGGTTTTTATCCCATGTTAAGACGCGGCTTTTTCCCCCAGGTCCTGAGCGAATCTTAGGAGGTAGCCGTCCGGGTCCTGCACAAGGAACTCTTTTTGTCCGTAGACCACATCGTCGCCTCTGTACCAGCTCTCTTTTGGTTGGCGGAACGGTGGGTGCCCGTGCTCGTCCAGACTCTGCAGCAGATCCTCCACGCTGTCGACCTCGATCTGGAGGTTGACGCCTCGCCCATAGGGGCGCT
>CAZQOX010000003.1:0-20754 GCA_964594895.1 uncultured Candidatus Bathyarchaeia archaeon | reverse complement strand
TGGGGTACAGCTACGGGTTCTTCACCGTCAACACGCCGCCCGACGCGGCGAAGGAGATATTAACGGAACAACTGGAGCTCGTGGGCTTCCTCGAGGTGATCCTCCCATGGGAGACCGCCTCAGCCACGGTGCCTCAGGCATCTCTTCTCAGGGAGGAGCTATCAGTACCCATCTACGTCGCCAACATTGAGAGCTCGGTGCACAGGGAGAGGAAGGGCCCCAAATTCAGCCACTACGTAAGCCACGGCTTCCGGATACAGGACACGGCCAGCCTGGATGACGTTCTCCCGGAGAGAGGCGCCGTCGACGGCTTCGTCTTCCAGGTGGGCCAGTACGACGACCCATGGTCCTCCATCAAGATGATCGACGACTACGCGACGCGTATGGGCATCAGGGCCCTGGTTAACGTCAGGCTTGCCCCGGAGAACCCCGCCGAGTACCTCTGCGACGAAAACCATGTAGCCAACAGAGCCGCGGAGTCTCTCATAGCCGCGCTGGCGTCACCTAGAGTCAAGGTTTTCCTCGACACCTTCATGGACCTGGACAGGGGCTACTTCCCAAGAATAGGGCTCTACGACAGACGGCTCAACCCCCGTAAAGGCGGCTACGTCGCGAGACGCCTCACGGGTGCCATAAACACACGCGGCCCAGACATCGAGCTAGGCGCCGTCAAACAGAAAGGCGGCTGGAGGATCTGCAGTTTCCATTCACCGGAACAAAGGTATGAACTGCTGCTCCCGCAGAGAAACACGGAGAGAAAAGGCTTAGATCTGGAAGAGCCGTATGGCGAAATACTAGACCTTGAGACAGGCAGAACGACTCGTCTAACTGGTGAACACTCCGAGGTCGAGGAAAGAGACACCCAGTATCTCCACATATATTCCTAGACGGAGACCGAAAGGGCGGAGTTAGCGCAACCTTCCCGGTAAGTTAATCCTAAGCCACACGAAGATATCTGCGGTGCCTCTCATGAAACTGGTGAAATCTACGAGAGTCGGTGAGTCGTACATACCCATTCGAACCATGGAGGATCAGACATTGGGTTTATACCAGGGCATCCAAGCGGAGCCGAACAAGTGGATAGTGATGGCGTGCGAGGAGGCGAAACGGTCGGTGGAGGAAGGCGGAGGCCCCTTCGGCGCCGTGCTTCTGCAGATAGGCGACGAGACAGGCATGGTCATACGGCTCTGGAAGGACTATAACCGCGTCACGGAGTACATCGACCCCACGGCCCACGCCGAGGTGATGGTCATCAGGGCGGCATGCCGTGAGCTGGGGACCTACGACCTAGGGTCCATAGGCGGGGACGAGGAGACAAGCCACTGCGAGCTCTACAGCAGCTGCGAGCCCTGCCCCATGTGCTACAGCGCCATCGTCTGGGCCCGAATACCCGTCCTCGTTTTCTCCGCCACGAGGGCCGACGCCTCGGACCCCGAGGTGGGCTTCTCCGACGAGGAGATATACAGCGAGCTGAAGAAGGACTATAAGATTAGAAGCATCCGCGTCTACCAGACAACCTGCGGCAACACCATGGAAGCCTTCGAACTATGGAAAAAATCTGAGAACACAAGATATTGACACCATGTTACTCAATACGTAATCGCTGATCACGTAGAGATCCTAACCCTAAGTATAGGAGATTAATATAGAAGACTAAGCGGCAATCATCATATATTCATCGCACCGAGTGGGCCCAGAGAGGAACCCCGGGGTAACATGTCTAACATTGAGCTAAGAGATGTACTAGATCTCATAATAACGATGCTGAAAAAGCACGAAGACAGACTCGACGCCATCACCAAGCAAGTAATTGTTTTGTACAAGGCCATGGAGCTCGACGGCGAGACCATACAAGACAGACTCGACATCACAGGCGTTCACGCTCCCCAAGAGATGAAGAGCGTCCTCGTCGTCGACGATGACCCCAACATAGTGAAGACATACAAGCTGGTCCTGGAGAGCGTAGGCTACAGCGTCGACACCGCCAGGAACGGTATAGAGGCCCTGTTCAAGTCCAAGAAGGTCCACCACGACCTGATCATAATAGACATGAACCTCCCCGATATGTTGGGCAACCAGCTGGCTGAACAGATCAGAGAAGAAAAGCCGGACATCAAGATCATAATGATCACCGGGTACAGCAGCTACATGGAGGAGCTCGACGAGCTAAACATAGATGAGATGCTCATGAAACCCATCCCACCCGAAGACCTCGTCGAGATAGCGAAAAAGACCTTGGCGACCGAAGAACACTGTTGAGTGCTTGAGCCAGATCCACCTGATAGTCTGCACCCTCGACGAAGGTTAAACGCTCTACATGTGCTCCACGTACACATGAGACAGCGGAGTGATGAGGGGCAGGTTCATTGTCGAGGAAAAGAAATATACTGAAAGGCAAGATAATTCATTGATGGCAAAAAAAGTCACGATCAGCATCCCGGTCAGGCTCAAGGAGAAGATCGACGAGTTCCTGGAGGCGAGCAAACCCGAGTTCAAGGACGTGGAGGATTTCATACTGTTCCTCTTATCCGAGTTCCTGGGCGACGAGGATGAACCCGAGGAAGACGAGCTCCTCAAGAAGAGGCTTAGAGCCCTGGGTTACATAGAATAAACCAGGATCCAATCTACCGACAACTTTAAAAAAAGAGAACTTATCAGAACCTGCATCGAACGCATGGATGAGATCTTTCCTTCCATCAATGCAAGTAACGATATGAGATTGGGATGGGTTTAAAAGTTAATGGGTTCCATGCCATAACCCATCCCTAAGAATTTTATTTCTTTCAAACGTATAAAACATTCGAAAGGAAAAACAATATTTCAAATATTTTCGTGTAATAATATGCGTTTAATAGATTTTGTATAATAAATCTGGTGTACTTCATTCAAATACAAGCCCATAGACGTGCGAAGTATAACAATCCCCACGTCGCGTTCTCCTCAGGAAAGCACCTAGACCTGTGTAGTTAACATAATAAATGGCTAACGCCTAGAGGAAAGATGGGAGAACTATGGATGAATGAACACTACCAATGTCCATTCTGCGGACAGGTCAGGGAGACTAAGAAGAGGATGGACTTTCATCTACAGTACGGCCACGCGGATCTCTACCCATTAATGAAGAGGGAGACGACCGCAGTCGACCTCGAGAGGAAGCTCGATATCCTGCGAGAGAAGAAGACCCTCCTAGAGAAAGAGATACGGATCATGCAGACGATCATCGAGAAGAAGGCCCACGAGCCTGAATAGGGTACCTCTACACGTTTTTACACATTAACGAGGATACGGGTCATAGTCATCTATTCGAAATTCATCTAAGAAGGCCGCATGGTTCAGGCATCTATTCTGTGACGCCTCATGGATTCTATCTGGGAATGGGTCTGATAAAGTAATAGAAAGAGGGTTAGGATTCTAGGAACTGCTTGTAGACTATATAGGCGATCACCAGTATGACGATGCCTGCGACGGCGTAGAGAGCCCAGTTGAGGCCCGGCTCTTCAGGCGGCGCCGTCACTGTGAAGCTGCCGGAGAGGTCGCCCACGGACACCGTGTGCGCGCCCTCGTCTCCGGAGACGCCTGTGAATTCAACTGTCTCGCTTGCTCCACCCACTAGGGTTACCGTGTCATCGTCGACCTTGGACCCGTCGACGAGCAGCTCGGCTGTGTAGCTTCCTGATTCCTCGCCCACGTTGGCCACGGTCACCGACACGGTCACCGTTTCCCCGGTTTCAACTGTGGTGGGAGAGACTACCAGGTTCGATAGCACGAACTCGGCTGGCGTCGGCGGCACAGGCTCCTCCACTGTGAAGCTGCCCGTTAAACCGTTCACGTCCACGTTGTATGTCTTCGCGACGGTCTTCGACACCGTCCACGTGACGGTCTCTTCGTCGTCTGCTGCGAGGGTCAACTGAGTGGACTCCTCGGTCGTGCCGTCTATCTTGAGGTTCACCGTGTAGCTCGACGTGCCGGTGCCGACGTTGGCCACGTTTACGCTTATGGTCACGACCTCGCCAGGCTCCGCCGTCTCAAGGGATATGGATAGGTCGCTGACCATGAACTCCCCGAGCTCGGGTAACGCGGCGACGGTCTCCTCGGAGAGGTACGGGTATAGTACCGTCCTCTCGGCGGTGGTCATGCCGAGGTAGATCGTCTCCAGGAAGTCCTGTGTGAAGTAGCCGAACACATCGGCGAGCTCCTCCAGGCTTCCGGCGTCGACCCACGCGCTGACTACGTCCAGCACCTTGTTTACCTCCATGGCCTCCATGACCGTGGCCACCGTTTCGGGCGTCTCGGGCAGGTTAGCTATCTCGACGAATATGTCCACGAGGGTGTCCACGTCGGTGTTATCAAGCGTTTTAGCTATCTTGTCGAGTATCTCCTGGGCTTTCTCTGGGTCTGTCTCGCCCAGCCTCTTCTTGACCGCGGCTTCAACCTTCTTCGCGGCCTCTGTGAGGTTGTCAGTCGCCATCGCTTTGACTAAGGCTGCTCCTGATTCTGGCTCGATCTCTAGCAGCAGGGCTGCCGCTGACTCGTCGTCCATGCCATTGATTATCGGACCGAGTTCGTCGGCTAAACCCTTATCAACGCCTGCCTTGAGAATGTCGGCGGCTTCCTTGGTGGTGAACTTTTTCAGAATCTTGACGGCGAAGTCCTTTGTCACCTCCGTCAACAGTTGGGAGGCGTTGGTTTTGGACAAGGTTAAGAGTTTTGTCGCTGCGTCAGCCACGGACATATCCATCAGCTCCTCGGCTGTCGGTGGAGCCGCTGAGGGCGGCGGCGTGTAGCCTCCTCCAGATGGAACAGATAGGTAGAAGGTTTTTGATACGGCTGTGTTTGTGTCCTCCCTAGCGTAGATGGTGTATGTTCCTCCCGTCCAAGTACTTGGTATTACGAGATTGATTACTTGATTCGCACTTGTATCAGCAAACTGGTCCACCCATTTCGGGGTTCCGCCAGGAGCAGTGAACTGGACAAGCAAGAAGTCGTTGGCGACGTTCAAGCCAGAGATCGTTACAGTGATCGTGTCTCCTCGATAATATGAGGACTTTACTGGGCTGATTGATATCGTTGGCGCCGCACTCGCTATGTAGGTGGGAAGTAGAGATGCTATTATGAGCCCGACAATAATTCCGGTTAAATGTTTTCTCAACTTTCTTCACCTCATGTAACCATAAACGTCATAGTTTTGATGGTTGGCGTCTGTGATACGCCGGATGGAAGAGACGTGCTCCAGACGAGTATCTTCACCGAGTATGTGCCAGATGTTGCACCTGAACTAATGCTTGAATCCACAGTGTAATCTTTGTGCTCACCTTGGTTTAGCGTGTATGTGGCAGTGTAGAACTGCACCACTTTCCCGCTGGGACCTTTTATCGTGATAAACACACTGTAACTTGTTGATCCAGAGACACTTATGTAATTTACATAATCCGGTGGTTCCGAGTTCCAGTATCCTGTTTCTTTCTCGACTCTTGTCTTTACCCTCACAGTGCTACCCTTACTAAAGGAGGACGAGGGATTATTCGAAGTATCAAACGTTCCTGTATTGGCATCTATCACGTCCAAAGGATATGTACCTGGGTATGGACCTATGAATGCAAACAACGCAGCGATGTACGAGTATAAAGTGCCAAATGTGATGATGGCAAGCAGAGTTATAGCCATCAATCGTTTAGCATCGATGGTAACTATTATATCTTCGTCGTTAAATGACATTGAGAGTCAACAATAAGAGAAGTATAGAAGTATATGTAAAGCTTTTGCAGAGAATGGAGTTTTTTCCATATTTTCATGTAAATAAATACATTTAATTAGCTAAATTTCTTGAAGGCGAGTGAGGTGAGCGCGACCGGGAGCGCGCTCAACGATAACAGGAAGTAGATGTTCTCGTCTGAGTGGATCATGAACTCTTTCTCCACGCCGTTTATCTTTACGACGTGTCTTCTAGGTTGGAGGTCTTTGACGTTGAAGCTGATCTCTTCCTGGGTCACGCCGCTGACGCCGACCAGACGGTCATCCACCCTGAGATACGCGTTATACAGTGGTTCAGCGTGGTCAAACGTTGCGGTGATCTTGGTCGATTTCCCGTTTCTCGTCAGTGTGACCTCGTTTACCCTTGGGCTCGACGCTGCCTGATCGACGCCTACCAGGTATATTCCTTCGCCGAGGGCGGCGTCGTCCAGGTAGGCCCACGCCCTGTTTTCGCCGGCAATAACCCCGGATAATTCTATGGGGTGCCAGGCGCCCACCCGCCACGTGTATAGCCTTATCTTGGCGCCGTGGTTCAGGATGCCTTCAGGGACCATGGTCTCGACGTATACAGGGTACACAAGTTTGCTGTGGTCGCAGATTAGGGCGAACATATGTTCTCCGTGTATGGCTGGGATGTGGTTGTGTAGGAAGGTCTCGTCGAACTGGAGGAGTGAGACGGTCGTGGGGTCGAGGGTGGTGAGCCATACCGTGGTCTCCTCAGCTTCTGTGGTTACCTTCATCTGCCTGCCTCCCTCGGCGGCTGAGTGGGTCCAGCCGCATGGGCCCGGGGGGGGCTCGACTGTTATCGTCGCATCTATTCTGTCTTCGCGGCCTTGGGGGTCAGAAACGGTTAAAGTGGTAACATGCTCCCCAACCGCGTAAAACGTGTATGAGGTGATCTCCCCGAAGGTGGTTGAGCCGTCGTCGTGGCTCCACGTGTATGTGAGTTCGCCGCCGTTCGGGTCGGTGGACCCGCTCGCGTCGAGGAGGACGCTGTAACCCACCACGCCTCTAAGCGATGTCTCGGTGTAAGCGACGGGTGGATCGTTGAAGAGGTTGGAGATGTCCTCGACGAAGTTGGATATCCTGCCCGACTCGAAGGTGAACTCTAGAAACAGTGTCCCGTCGATGTACAGCTCCACCGTGTCGCCGTCGCTTCCTCCCTCGGCTTCCGGCGTGAACGGGTCGTCGGCGGGTACCTTGAAGTAGGGGGCATAGCCGAACCGACCGTCCTTCGTGTAGGTGGCTGCAACGAGTTTACCGTCGATCCTCGCCTCGACGAGGAGATGGTCCATGACCGGCTCGTCGCCCGAGGTGAGGACGCCGCTGACCGCGTGGGGGAGGGGGGCCGCATACGCCGCGTGGGTTGACAGGGCTCCGAGTATGGTCACCGTGAAGAGAAGCGTCTTTATGAGCTTCGCATAGTGCAACCTGGGACACGCCACTTTAGTCCTTTGACTCTCTGATTCTTTTATTGAATAACTATTGTAGGGGGAGGCAGGCTAACTACAAGTCAGGAGGCACTCGACGGGGTAGGCGTCTGTCACCTTGATCCAGTAGCTTCTCCCGGGCTCCAGGCTCTCGAACTCGCCTGTGTGGGTGAGTGGATCGTATAGCATGTATCCTATGTATGGGTCGTAGGTCCAGATGCCTTCCATCGTGGGCTGGGTATCGAAGTTCAGCTCCGTTGTTTGACTTATTAGTGAGACGGTTTCAAGGCCGAGGGGCGTTAGCTGGATGTCTTCTAGACGGGTTTCAGGGTAATCGAGGGGGATCGTAACCTTGTTCCAGCCTGGGGACAGAGTGAGTAACGCGTCGTCGTGGATCGGCTTTACATGTATGTATGCTTCATCGGTGTTCCCTCCCACGTCCTCGGCGACTAGTTTTCCGTCGCTGAAGGCGGGGGCTCTGCATCTGTATAATCCTGGGACGGAGGTTATCTCTGTTAGCTGGTTTACGCCTCCGTCTGTGACCAGGGTGACGTCTCTGATCTGTTGGTTATCGACCACGAACGCTGTCACCAGTACGTCTGTCTCGTTGAGCCGCTCTGCCTCGGCGTTCCTTATCTCGGGGCTCTCGTAGTCCTGCGCCCATACCTTGACTGAGGCCGTCTCTGTGGTGGTATAGGTGTCGCCGTCGACGTCCGTTATCGTGAGTCGGACGGTGTAGACCCCGGGCTCAAGGTATGTGTGTGTGGGGTCGCGGTCGTTGCTTCTGTAGCCGTCGCCGAAGTCCCACTCGTAGTGAGCTACCTCGTCGTAGGATACGCTGGCCTCCTGGAACTGGACTGTTAGGGGGGCGAACCCCTCGGAGTTTGTCACGGTGAAGTCGGCCCGCGTGTCCTGGTCTTTGATCTGTATGGTTCTGCTTGTCTCATCGGTCAACCCGTCGTTGTCCTTCACCGAGAGGGTGACCTTGTAGGTTCCCTGGGAGCTGTACCTGTGTATGGGGTTCATGTTGTTTGACGAGAAGCCGTCGCCGAACTCCCAGAGGTAGTAGAGTATGACGCCGTCGCCGTCGGATGAGCATCTGCCGCTGAAGTAGAAAAGCTGTCCCTCGAGCCCCGTGTCTTCGCACTCGATGACGGCGATCGGCGGAGCATCCTCGGATACCACGGGGCCGGGGTCGACTGTGAACATCACGTCGATTCTGTGCCCCGTGTCTACGTCGGTGAAACGCATTGTATACTCGTCGGGGTCGACTTCGGGTACCTTGAACTTGGCTGAACTGGTTTTCAGCTTCAGCCTGCCCGTGCTGGTGACTTTTCCCTCTTCTGTTGACACGACCGCTACGTCGTCGAAAGTCGCGTTCCAGCTTTTGTTGGGTGTAAACCCGTCTCCCGTCAATTTGATGGTTTCACCGGGGAGGCCGTGGCCTTTGGATAGCTCTACCGTTAGGGGAGATATCTGGAGGAACGTATCCGAGTCTATGTTGGCGTCGTCTGAGTAGGCCCTCACGGTGAATCTTCTCTCGTCGTTAGTGGTGGCGACGAAGGTGGTGTCGATCACGCCGTTCTCGTTCGTGTATACCTGGGATATCTCGTAAATGTGGTAGGGGAATTCAGTCTCAATTAGTTCTATGTCGACTTTCTGGTTGACCATTTTCTGGTAGTTTTTTCCTATTAGGTGTACGCGGTATGTTTCATCGTTTCTCTCTGTCGTGCATTCGATGTAGGCGAGGTCGTCGACGACGAGGGCCTTCCGGCTGCTTACCCCGTCGCTTGCGGTGATCTCAACCAGATACTCCGTGTCCTCGTCGGGAACCTGTGGAACGAATGCCTGTATCTGGAAGTCTCCTTCAGCGTCTATGGACCTGTCGCTGGTTATTATCTGGCACTCGACGCCGCTCCAATCTTCGCTGGAGATAGTGACGGACTCGACGCCCGTGTCTGGGGTGAAGTCGTTCCCTTTTATCGTCACGAGGTCTCCCACGTCGGCCTCAGATTGGCTGAGTGTCATCTTGGGGCATAGCCTGACTTCCTGTACGAGTGTGTTGTTCAGGCTGTCGAAGGCGCATAGATAGTATTCGCCGTAGTCTAGGTCCTCTATCTCGATATCCGCGTGTACAGAACCCTTCGTGCTGGCGCTTACCGGCTTCGTGGTTATGAATGTGATCTCAGGGGCTTCCTCGAAATGGTCGTAGCTGCATGTTATCATCACGTCTTCCAGAGGGGCGGTCTTGAACTTCGCATGTACTTCTCCGGTTACATAGTCGACGGTGCCTGTTCCTCCGCTGGAGCCGTCGAGTTCACCGTCGCCTTCGTCTGTGAATGCTTCGACGCCGTCGGTGACTGTGAGGGTCCCGGGCTTGATGGGAAAGTTTGATAGGGTGTTTGTGTGGCTCCTCGTGCCGCCGTCTCCTGTGCTGAAGTACTCGTCTGTCACCGTCTCCGCCGGCCAGCTGTCGATTCCTGCTCCTCCAGTCTTCTCTCTTATCATGAGGGAGACGCTGGTCGACCCCCCGAAGCCGTCACCTTCCAAGTGGTAAACATGATCCCTGTAGATGTAATCGAGTAGGTTCAGCTGGGGGGCTATTTTGAAGGAGGTTATGGCCTTGAGGGAGGAGTCCGCCTCTTTCACGATCAGGTTGTGTGTCCCCCCGGGTATCTCGGGGACCCGGAAGGTCATGCTGTAGTAGCCGCTGGATTCGCTGGAGGTCGCGTTTAGGGCGCCTTCGGCACCGTCCCACGTCTTCATGGTGTCCAGGTAGAGGATTGCAGTTAGGCCTCCTCCGACCCCGTATCCCTCAACTTGCACGGTGTCTGAGACGTGAGCTTCGCTTGGGGTGACGATGGGTACGCTGAGGGATGCAAGAGCGAAGGCGTTGAACGAGAAGGAGGACAGGGTCAACAGGATCATGTAGCTCATCCACTGCGTCTTGTTCCTTCTATTGACTAGTATTGCTTGCTTGTAGCGACCGGTCAAACGTTGTTCAGGTGAACCCATCGACGCCGGTTTTATAGTGTTAATGGAGTCGTGATATCGAATTGATCTGGGGTATCAAATTATGATCAGTCTGCCTTATTCCTAAAAGCTTAATACTCGTATGGATAAATTCAGGGTTACCCAACCAGTGAACAACGTAAAGGTGTACAAGATGGAACAGGGTAACGTGGTATACATAGGCAGGAAACCGGTAATGGCCTACTGCCTTGCCGTGATGACAGCCCTCAAGGCGGAGGACAACGAGGTGACCCTCATGGCCAGGGGGAGGGCCATCAGCAAGGCGGTGGACGTGGCTGAGGTTGTGCGGAACCAGTTCGTGGCGGACCTGATGGTGAAGGGCATCAGCATAGGCACCGAGCAGCTGGAGAACGAGGACGGTAGCCCAAGGAACGTAAGCAACATATCCATACTGCTCGCCAAAGACTAGCAACCATACACTTTTTTCTTTATTTTGAATCTGGTCGGGTACCGGAGCCCATTCTGATAGAAGCCCACTTAAAGTGAAATCCGAATGCGCTTTCTATCCTCCTTACTTTTATATATAAACGTAAAAGTTATAGATTTAGTGCTTCATAAGTAGTCAAACTGAGTGTGAGAAGTGATAATATGTCAGAATTTCTTATTAGGTTAGGCTGGCCCATGATTCGCAGACTCTCAACGAGTTTTCTGTATGAGAAAAACATTTCAGAGCGCCAAGATGCCCTGGTGAAAAAGAAGCTTAGACGATTGTCAACATGCAGTATCGGGAAAAAACTAGGGGTAACGTCGCAATCATCGATCAACAGCGTTCCCCTCACTGGCTACAACTTCTATCTACCTTTCTACACTAACCCAGTTGAGGGCAGCTTCATCTACCCGTTGACAGATTACGTAAAGACCTACACAAGCGGGACGATGGGAAAACCCAAGATCTATTTGATCCCTAGGACGGGGCTAATGGAGAACGTAAAGACGACCGGTCCGAGTTCGTCCTTCGTCTCGACTTTCGACGGAGAGAGGTTCCGGTTCCAAGTAGGGGATGTCGCCTACATGAACATCCCGGGAGGGACCTATATCTCCGGCTTCTATCAAGACACAGCAAGGAAAACCCAGAGCAGCATAGTCAAGATCGTGCCCGAGAACGCAGACCACATGACGTTTCAGCAGAAAGTGGACTATTTCGTGGAGAATCACAGCAACATAGACATCGCGTACATGACGGTGACGACTCTGTTGGATCAGGTGAAGACCCGTGTTGAGGGGCCCATCTCGCTCAAGGCGTTCGTCACAAGCGACATCACGGCAGAGCCGTTGAAGGAGCGGATAAAGGAGTTCATAGGAGACTACCCACGCTCGATATACGGCTCCACAGAGACGATGATGTGCACCATACCCTCAGTGGGGCACCCCGGCGGCTTCTTCTTCGACTGGAGGGTTATTCACGCCCAGTTCGTACCCATCGAAGAGGCCCAGGACACGTATAGCGACAAAGTGATGGAGGCCCCTGACATCGTGGAAATGATGGACGTGGAGATCGGGAAGCGATACCAGCTTATAGCCACCCCCTACTACAACGACATCACTAGATACATAATGCCAGACAACTTCGAGTGTGTGAGCAAGGGAGACGACCTACTGGGCTCTAACATACCTGTCTTCAAGTACTACAGCAGGTCGGACAAGCTGATGGTCCTCCACAACTTCACTAGGATCAACGAGCAGGAGATAGTGAGCGTCCTCGAGGAGGCCAAGATACCGTTCGTGGATTTCACAGCTCGGAAGGATCGGATAAATACGAAAGAGCATCTCGTCATATACCTAGAGCTCTCGGATGACATGCCGGAGGATGAGGTGAGGAACCGGGTTCACGAGGCGTTCATGGATTTCGATAAGGACTATAGAGATCTTTCAGACTTCATGGGGTATACCCCGTTGAAGCTGGTTTTCCTCAAGAAGGGCACCTTCAGGAAGTATCTGCAGAACAAGGAGGGAATGCCCAGGATAGCCAGAATCGATATGAGGGAGGAAAGGCTCAGGGAGGTTCTGAGCTACTCCGACATTAGTTTGTGATGATTCGGTCCGCCAGTATCTCGAATTTTAGTATCTCTGATGTATCGTTGTGGGTTTCGGGGTAGTAGAAACTCAGTAGCTGTACGCTGCTCGATTTTATCATCGTGATTTTCGATGTGAGGAACGTATAGACGCGTTTCCAGCCGTGCATGTGTATTAGGTGGGACAGGTTGTACAGTATAATCTCGCAAGGAAACCTTCTCTCGTTGCTGTAGTTGACTATATCGGTTAAGAGTATATCGAGTTGGTTAATGTCGTCGTTTATCGTCATAATGCGTTTATCGAAGACCTTTGCGGTGCCTATGTTACCGCTGATGAGCCTCACTACGTATAGATGCTCTTGGATGCCGTCCGTCATCAACTCGTGTGGAGAGATCAGGTCGTAGCACACCAGAAGGACGGTGTTTATTCCTTTTCGTGAGTTCTTATCTACCCGGTCCTTGAGCCACTGAACCTCTCTGGCCCTTGAGCCGTTGTTTAGGTTAACCAGACTTATGGAGCCTTCATTTAGCTCAACCGCTTCGGTCGGGACCCCGCGGATGAAGAATCGTTGTAGGTCCTCAACGATGTAGCCGAACCGGGATTGGGTGATGCCCCAGAAGAGTACTAGCTTGTTGAACGTGGAGAATATCTCCGTGTAGCCGGGGTCCAGGGCTCCCGTGGTGAGCGCGATGTTCGTCATCAACACGTTTATCCAGCCAAGCGTGAGAATCTCCAGCTTGATCTTCCATCGAATCTGTATGATTAACAGGCTGAGAGATATGAGTAGAAATAGGAAAAGACCAAACCTAGTTGAGGTCTGGATCCAGTCTCCGGATGTTAGGGAAACAATTATATTGATTAGAAGTAGAGTGGATGAGAAGACGGCTAAGACGTTCGCTTTGTTCACTAGTGACCCTAGCGCCACAAGTATACACGAGAAACCGGTGTACAACAGCAGGTAGGAGACTACGCCGAGGTTATAGTTCTCTATTATCGCGACTGGTATTACCCGGACGAGGATGCTGGCTCCATAGAAAAAGAATCCGAGTGACCACAACCCGTAGAAGCTTCTTTTTTTTGTTCGGTATATACGGTATATTTGATAGGATAGCCAGATCGTGACGACCCCGTTTATAAGCCTCAGTATCGTGGTGAGGGTTTCATCCACAGTCTATCCCATCTGGAACAGTCTTTTCTCAAGATAACATTTATGCTGAGAAGTTCTGGGGATAACCTTGATAATTATTCTGTCCATCTCTCGGTTGATATTTGTGATAATATGTAATCTATCTCTGAAAATGTATTAGCTCAATAAATTACGATAGCAGACACATTGCCTTTTTCCGTGAATAGGTGTTTAATCTGTTTGGGAGCCATGCAATAATAATATCATATAAAAGTTAAGCATTTATGCGCTCACTGAGATTCATCGAAAAAGCTCTCCAAGAAAAATATAAAACTTAGTTTTTGGATAGACTCAAGGTTACAGAAGTGGTGTGGCTAGTTTCCATGGACCTTGAAAGTATAGCTAATAGATGCATAGAGTATTTCAGAGAAACGTTCGAAACTAGCATTCCTTTAACCAAGCCATCTATTCCAATCTTGTACTTTGGAGATTTACCATCCTACATGAAATCAGAGATTAAGTTGATTACAGTTGGGTTAAACCCTTCACATAATGAATTTCCAAAAAATAACAGGTTTGCTCGATTCAAGAAGGCTGAGAACCTTGATCCATCAAAGCCACTGAATAAGCAGGACATGCAACTATACTTGGGCTCGCTAAATGATTACTACAAGGAAGATCCGTACAACTGGTTCGGCTGCTTCGAGCCGATTTTAAATGGTTTGCAGGCAAGCTACTACCCTTCCAAATACCCAAATAATGCGCTTCACACTGACATCTGTTCGCCTTTCGCAACAAATGTAACTTGGAGTAATCTCAGCCAGGGATATCGAAGAGTATTAGCTGGGGAAGGAAGCTACCTGTGGCGTACGCTGGTCGAGTTCCTGAAACCAGATATGATACTGATCTCGGTTGCTCGTGAACATCTTCAAAAAATTAGGTTCAGAAAGTCGAGATGGAAAACTTGTACTAGTATTCATAGGAAGAAAGATGACTCTCTTCGATCACAACCATACAAAGTGGAGGTTGCTGATTTCAGTATCAACGGAAAAAAAGGTCGTTTGGTTTTTGGTCAGGCAGCACAGTTACCTTTTGGTACATTATCAACAGATGATAAAGAGATAGTGGGAGAAAAATTACTCAATTTGATTTAAAGCTGGTATGTCTTCAAACAGACACCCCAACAACCTACCCTAAGAACTTTCAAACAGAGCTAAAACTCCATATGTGGGAGATTTAAACGTATTGAGCACCCCTCTGAGAACCGGAGAAACAGAGGACAAATCAAACACCTTCTTTCCCCCCCCATAAAAAAAAGCCCTAATAAAGCCATATTTCAGGGGTTGGAGGAGGTGCTGGGGATGGGATTTGAACCCACGCTCTTTATCCGGCTAAGACACTGGTGCCTTATCCTCTGGATCATGAGTCCAGCGCATTAGCCAAGCTATGCTACCCCAGCTCCCAACTAGATACCATGAAGCCTTTATTTAAATCATGACGATTTACCTAACCAGTCGCCTTCGAGGTGCTGGTTGACCCAAAAATGCGTTTGGATCACAATACGAGTCGCCTCAACCTCAAAATGATTTGATGTTAACTATCGGGTCACATGTTTCATAAGACCATTAAGCTTCTAGGTAAGGTGTGACTGGTGTGAGTGACTTAAAGATAGGCCACATGAGCGTAGGCCCAGGCGAGAAAAAGACAGGGTTTCTCCCATCCACCGGCCTCTCCATGCCTGATGGCACAGGCAACTTCTGGCACATACCTGTGGTCGTCGTCAGGGGCGTCGAGGACGGCCCCGTGTTCGAGGTGGACGGCTGCATCCACGGGGAGGAACAGGAAGGAGCCTACACGGTCCTGGAGCTGGTCAGGAGGCTGGACCCCGAGAAGATGAGGGGCACCTTCGTGGGCGTCCCCGTGCTCAACGTACCGGGGTTCCTTGCATACGGGGGCGTACGGGGCAGCCCCACCGACCTCATGTATGTGGACATGAACAGGCAGTTCCCCGGCGACCCGGGCTCCATGTCCCAGACCAGGAGGGCTGTCCACACCTTCTGGACGGAGATCATAAAGAAGTGCGACTTCACGGTGAACCTCCACGGCTGCATGAAGGAGCAGATACCCCGAGTGGTCTACAGCGAGGACGTGCCCGAGACCCTGGAGATGGCTAAAGCCATAGCCTGCACCGAGAAGTGGATCATCGCCAGCAAGTCCGAGCACACCAGACTCAAAGAGGACACCATCAACCACGCGTGCACCGAGGCGGGAATCCCCAACGTCTTCATAGAGTCGGGGTCAGGGTGTAGGGGCTACGACGCCATCAGAGCCAGCTCCGACCTCGTCGTGGAGGGTATACTGAACTGCATGAGACGGTACGAGGTGGTGGATGGAGACGTGAAACGGCCGCCGAGGTGGAGGGAGACCGAGTACTACACCCATGTACGAGGCAGGGGCGCCGGCATCATACACCCTGAGCCGTGCCTAAGGGCGGAGGCCAAGGTCAAGAAGGGCGAACTCCTGTGCAGGGTCCTCGACTTCCTTGGTGAGGAGGTCGACAGGGTGTATGCGCCCCACGACGGCATCATCCTCATGGAGCCCAACGCTGTGTCGGTGGGCCCAGAGTCAAGCATCTGCCTGCTGGCGCATCCGCCCAAGTACTTCACCTAGCAGGGGCCCATCCTCTTTAATAATGGATCCTGCGATTTTCCATTAAATGAAGACGGTAGACAGCGTAACACAGCTTATAGGCAAAACGCCTCTCGTGAAACTTAACAAGGTAAACTCCGGCCTGGAGGCCGAGGTCTGGGTGAAACCAGAGTACATGAACCCCACGGGGAGCATCAAGGACAGGGTGGCCCTCCGGATGATCCAGGACGCCGAGAGACAGGGCGTACTCAAGCCGGGGTACACCATCGTGGAGTCCAGCACAGGAAACACGGGCACCTCCCTTAGCTTCATAGGGACGCTGAAGGGCTACAAGGTGGTCATCTACGAGACCACGCCCGGGAAGATGGGTCAGGAAAAGAAGAACCTCATGATGGGGTACGGCGCCGAGGTTAGGACCATATCCCCGGAGGAGTACGAGGACCTGAGGATGGGGGTGCCGGGCGCCGAGATAGAGCTACCCGGGAGAAGAATCTGCCTGGCACTGGAGAAGAAGAACCCCGACGTGTGGTGGGCCCGACAGTTCGCCAACCCCTCAAACGTGGAGGCCCAGAAGGACACGGGAAGAGAGATACTGGAGCAGACCGGCGGCAAGGTCGAGGCCTTCGTGGCCAGCATCGGAACGGGGGGCACCCTCATGGGAGTGGCGGAGGTCCTGAAGGAGAAGAACAGGAAAACTAGGGTGGTGGGCGCCATCCCCCCGGGCTCCAAGAAGGAGATGAAGCCGGGGAAGCCCTACCCCAAGAGCGAGATCGAGGGAGGGATCATAGCCGAGATGCTCATGAAGCCGGGGCTCATCGACGAGATTGTCACCATAACCGACGAGGAAGCCGTCAAGATGACTGAGAGACTCTGGAGAGAGGAGGGAATCTTCGCCGGCGTCTCCTCAGGCGCCAACGTCGTTGCTGCTCTCCGGCTGGCAGAGGGCATGAAGAAGGGCCAGAAGGTCGTGGCGGTCATGCACGACAGCGGCGACAGGTACCTAACTTCGAGACACTACGTTACCTAGACCCGGCTACCCGACGACCCTGAGCGTATCCTCAGGGCTGGAGAGGAGCCGTGGTCCCCCGGGTTTGACGGCTACGACGTCCTCGTGGAGTATGCCGCCCCAGCCCACCTCGTAATAGGGGGTCTCGAAGCAGAGCACCATGTCCTCCATGAGCTTAACGCCCTTGGGGCCTACTGTGGGTGGATCGTAGCCTTCGATGCCCCAGCCGTGTCCGGTGTGGTGCCGCCTGTAGTGGGCTATGCCTTCCCTGCGGACGGTGTCGACGGCGGCGTTGAATATTCTTGCGGTGTCCTCTCCGGGCTGAGCCATCTGGACGGCCTTCTGCTCCCCGGCGTGTATCGCGTGCCAGTACTTCTTGAGCTTGTCCCCTGCCTCCATGTAGGCGGCTGCGCGAGCCATGTCGCAGGGGTAGCCCATGTAGGTGGCTCCGCCGTCGAAGCGGATTATATCCCCCGGCTGTAGCCTGTACTTGGAGGGCTGGGCTATGTCCGAGAAGGCTGTGCGTCGACCGAACGCGACAGGCGGCCAGAAGACGCCGAGGTACGAGTTACTCTGCCCACCCTCGTGGATGATGGTGGTCTGCCAGACGTCGGCGAACTCACGCTCGGTTATGCCCCTGTGGATGGAGTCCAGCGAAGCCTCCCAGGCCTTCTCCGTGATCCTTGTAGCGGTCTTGATGCGGCTGATCTCTTCACTGGTCTTGACCATACGTATCTCGGTGAACAGGGCTTGAGCCGGCACGGGCACCACAGAGGGGAGGCGTTTCTTGATCATGCCCCAGAGGGGGTGACTGCCCCGGAGGTTGGACTCGTCGATGCCGATTCTTCCCTCGGTGAGCCCCCGCTCCATCAGTGCGTCGATGAGCAGCTTTGAAGGGTCTCTGGGCTTCGACTGCTCCCACTGCCTCTTTGCCTCGGCCACGGCTCTCTCCTCCGGGGTGAGCCCGTCCATGGTGGGAGGTACCTCTATGTAGAACTCTCCGTAGTACCGTACGTCCCGGAACCATGGTGGGGACATGAGGGCGACGGGGGTCGTGCCTGCGATGGAGGTTACCATGAGGGGCTCGGTTCCACGTTCAAGCGGTATCACTGCGAGGCTGTCACCGTAGGGGCTGCAGTCGGTTGAGTAGAATACGTTGGCTGGGGACGACGCGACCAGAGCCAGTAAGTCGTTTTCGGCCATGAGTCTCTCGGCTCTATCCCTGTTCAGCAGCATCGGGGTTCAGGTAAAGAGTCGTCCGCCGCCATTATATCGCTTTGGAGCACCCTAAACCTGCCGCATTGGCGAAGGCTCTCTGGGTCTCCATCCTGTCCCTCATGGAACCCCCCAGTGCGAGCACGGCGAACTGGTCCACGCCTCTCCGGGTGATCTCCCGGGCTCTGCGTGCAACTGTGTCCGCGGAGCCGGTGACGGACCACGCGTCGATGGTCTCCGGGCTCAGCATGGACGCGGCGTCCTCGTAGACCCTGGGTGCGGGTTGACCATGCTTGAACCCCTGAACCATGGCCTGCTCTATCGGTCTCCACTTGGTCGCGTCGACCCCGAGCCTGTCGATGATCCTTCTGCTGCTCCACATGGAGGATACTACGAGCTGCTTCACCGTGCTCCGCGCCTGCTCAGGGTCATCGTTGATAGACGTGTAGGCCCAGAAAACGACCTCGATGTCCCTGCGGCTTCGCCCGGACCTCTCAAGCCCCATGGCAATGTTTTCCAGCGCGTAGCCTAGTCCCTGCTCTGAGGCGAGGCTACCGATGATGACGCCGTCCGCCACCTCCCCCGCTAGCCTGAGGAGCCTCGGGCCCCTCGCGGCTATGTAGATGGGAACAGGCCGGGACTCGAAGTCCATATAGGAGCCTCCCGCGCCTTGGACGCCTCCCTTGTAGTCTACCTTCTCGCCGCGTAGGAAGGGCTGGAGCATCTGGACGGCTTCACGTATCGCCGTCAGGGGTGGGCTTGGACGCTCGACGCCGTGTCTCTCGAACAGGGTTGAGGCGCCCGCCCCCAGCCCGAGGACTGCTCTTCCTGCTGAAAGCTCGTTGAGGGTGGCGGCTGCGGCTCCGGTGATTAAGGGGTGCCTTGTGTAGGGGTTGGTGACGGAGACGCCCAGCTGTGCGGTCTCGGTTTGGAGGGCGGCCATGGATAGGAGCGTGTATGGGCTTCTCTCGAAGCGTTCGTCGGGGCACCAGATGCAGCTGTACCCGAGGCTTTCGAGGGTGGAGGCGTAGCCGCCTGCCTTATGTATCTCGCCCCAGCCGGGGTCCAGTGAGAGCTGAGTCCCGTACCTAACCATGTTTAATGGTGGGTGCGTGTGGTCTTAAGTTCCTCCTCCGGCGGCTGGTTACCGTTAAAAGGCTGGTGGAGCATGATCAGATGCCGCTTCGGATCGGTGAAAGGATGTTGGTGTTGTTCGGTGTTTCGCTCCCTACGGGGAGGGAGGGGTTGATGGTTCCCGCGGGGTTCGCTTCAAGGGAGACCATCGTCGAGGCTGCTGTTAAAGCCGAGGAGCTGGGCTTTGACTCGGTTTGGGGTAACGATCACATGACGGTTCAGGACTACGTCAGCCATGTGAGGCCCAAGCCGGCGTTCTTTGAGCCCATTGTTGCGATGGCTGCGGTCTCGTCAGCCACGAGGAGGGTGAAGCTGGCGACGGGTATATTCGTGCTGCCGTGGAGGACGCCCAGCCTCGTGGTATGCGCTAAGCAGCTTGCAACCCTCGACGCCCTTTCAGGGGGCAGGATGCTTCTCGGGGTGGGAACCGGCGCGTACACGGAGGAGTCCAGCGCCCTCGGAGTCGGGCACCGCCTCGGGAGGATGATTGAAGGAGTCGAAGCGATGCGCGTCCTGTTCAACGAGGACCCCGCCACCTACAAGGGAAAATACGTCGAGTTCGAGGGGGTACAGTTCTACCCGAGGCCCCTGCAGAAACCGTTCCCCGTGTACCTCGGACGCCACCTGACAACAGACAGGGTTCTCAGGTACCTCGCGGAGAACTGCCAGGGATGGATACCCGGGCTCTACCCGGACCAGTTCAGGGAAGCATTGCCCAGACTCGAAGGGTTCCTAAAGGAACAGGGAAGAAGCCTCTCAGACATCGACGTCGTCAAGGAGATCACTGTCTGCCAAGGGGTGACACGTGAGGAGGCTCTTGGACGGTACTTTGACAGCCCAGCCGAGGCTCATATGCGGAGCCTCAGCGAGGGTAAGAAGCTGGTGGGGTTCGGCGAGGAGTCCCGGTGGAGCCTCATAGGAGCCCCCGGGGACATCATCAAGGGTGTCGAGAGCTACCTTGACGCGGGTGTGAACCACTTCATGTTTAACTTCGTCGTCAAGAAGAGGGGAGACTTGGTCTCCGGGATGGCGGCCTTCGCCGAGGAGGTCATGCCCTCCTTCAGGTAGGGCTACTTCTCGACGAGCCTGGGCTCGCTGAGGGCCGCCGGCTCACCGGCTCTCAGGTAGACTCTGGGCAGCAGGGGGTTCAGGTGGTTGGCGAGGCTGTAAGTCATGATGCCCGCCAGCGCTGAGAGGCTGGATGCGTCGTTCTCTCCCTCCCTGCTTATCGCCTCGATCACGTCGCCGGGCTCTGTGTCGGTGCCCGTCAGGTCCACGAGGAAGTGGTTCACCGAGACCGTGCCGAGAACCGCCCTTATCTCGTTGCCTACCTTGACCTTGCCCTTCTTGGTGAGGCCCCGGGGGTAGCCGTCGCTGTACCCTATGTGGACCGTGCC
>CAZQOX010000002.1:0-24125 GCA_964594895.1 uncultured Candidatus Bathyarchaeia archaeon | reverse complement strand
CCGCCCTGCCGAGGCCGCCGAAGGCGTGGAGGTGGTAGAAGACCTTGCCTCCGTTCGCCTCTATCTTGTCGCGGTTCTCCTCCACCATGCTGTGCTTGTTGGGCTCCCTGAAACCCATCATCCCCGCCGAGACCACAAGGTTATAGCCCTTGAAGGCCTCGGACGTCAGCGCCCCGGTGTAGCCAGTGTAGCTGGCCACGACGACGTTCCTTATGCCGAGCTCCTCGGCCCTCTCCCTGGCGAGGCGTATGGTCTCCCCGGTGTTCTCCCTGCCGCTGGACTCGAAGTATACGGTTGAAGCCATGTGGTATAGAATAATGTGGGGAGCTTAAATTGGTTGAGCTAGCCCCAGGGGATGACGATGTACTTCATCAGCTCCTCGCTTGGAATCCCCTGGACCTCTCCCCAAGAGAGCCCAACCAGGTTGTCCTTCTCTATCTCGCTGTAGACGAGGAAGGCGAGGATGACGTTGAACCCGAACTCGTCGCTGGCCCGCGCCTTGGAGACGGTCTCGTACTTACCCTTCCTAACCATGGCCCTGACGAGGGCGATGTCCCCGGTCTTTATGGGCTCCATCACGCCCCTGTAGGGCTCCTTAAGGTTCTCGACGGCCTCCCTTAGGCTCTCAGACGCCATCACCTTCTCGAGGTCCCTCCGCTCCACGTAGTAGGTCACGGGGAATACTTCGTTCAGGTCGAGGCCCGTCTTGCCGAGGCGCTTCAGCGCCACGAGGATGTTCTCGACGTCCGTCTCGAACTTGGTCAGGCTGTTCACTATGTGCTGGTTCCGCTTGGGTAGCTCGTTCCCCAGGCTCATCGTGGTTGAGGCGTAGATGTAGTTCAGCGCCAGCTCGAGGGGCCAGAGGGCGTCCGTCTCCCTGTAGAGCTCAAGCTTGTCGACGAGGCTGCCGTAGGCGGTGCCCTTGAGCAGCATGACGGCCGCCTCCAGGTTCTCAGCCTCTATGAGGGGTTCGTAGCTATCAACGAGGTGGGGCGTTATGGGTATGAGGGTCTCGGTTATCTGCTCCACGGTGGACTCCGTGAACTTGCCCCTGAGGATGCGTTTAAGGTTCAGCACCTCGAATCGGAGGTCGAAGTACGCCCTCAGGAAGTCGCCCAGCTTGGCAGGCGTCATGGCGACGATGCTCTGTATGCGCTCGATGAACTTCTGGGTGAACACTCTCTCAAGGCTCAGCGCCAGGTTGTCGCTCATCTCTACCTCGACTTCTCCGTACGGTGTAGCCTTGAGCCTCTCCAGAAACTCCTCTATGTCGGCCGCCTCGGCGAGTTCGGTCATCTGGTCCTTGTTAAGGAGGTCGGCGATGCGGGCGTGGGTTCTGAGGACGACGTAGGTCAGCCCGAGGTTCATCTTCTGGATGCCTTTGCACCTCCTATCAGCTTTATCCTGACGAGCTCCTCCATGCTCTCTTCGTCGAGCTTGTCCTCTATGAACTTGATGACGGCACGCATGTCCGGGATTACAAAGTTCTCCAGCGCGTTCACCTTGCGGTTCGTCGTGCCGAGCTCCTCCGCGATCCGCTCGACCCGCTCCTCGAACTCGGCGAGGTGGATGAGCTCCTCCATGATCTTGTAGACCCGCTCGGCTGCGTAGGCCAGCGTGATGTCCAACTCGGCCGCGATCTCCGGCTTTTTGGTTATCCTGACCGAGGGGTACACCACGCCCATGACGCTCCTAGGCAGCACCTCAAGCTCCAGAGGGGTCTTGATGGCTCTCGTCTGGCTCTTGACCTCGGTGGGGCCCAGGCTCAGGTAGGCCGCCGTGAGGGCGCCGTACGCCTCCTCCAGGCTCTTCAGGAGTAGGCCCCGCCTTCCCCGGAGCACGTCGAGGCTCTCTGTGAGCTGCTTGGCGAGCTGGTCACGCTTCAGCTTGAGGAACTCTGTTCCCCGCTCAACTACCTGTATACGCCTCTTGGTATCCATGAGGTAGCCCTTGGTGGGCCTGACTCCCGTAGTAGCAGACATGGCTACGCTTCACTCTTGTACTTGGGGTGATACTTCTGGATGTACTCCTCACGCACCCTGATGAGGTCCTCCTCGGGCAGGTCCGCAAGGAGGTCCCAGGCTAGGTCGAGGGTCTGCTCGATGGTCCTGTTCTCGTAGATGCCCTGGTGGACGAACTCCTTCTCGAACCTGTCGGCGAACATGAGCCACTGACGCTCACGCTCGCTGAGGCCGACGGTGCCGACGATCCTTACCAGGCCTCGGGCGCGTGTGCCCTCGGCGTAGGCCATGTAGAGCTGGTTGGAGACGTCGCTGTGGTCCTCCCTGGTGGTCTCGGCGCCGATGCCGTCCTTCATGAGCCTGCTGAGGCTTGGGAGCACGTTCGTCGGCGGGTAGATGCCTCTGAGGCTGAGCTCTCGCTGGAGGATCAGCTGTCCCTCCGTGATGTAGCCGGTGAGGTCCGGGATGGGGTGGGTGATGTCGCCAGCCGGCATCGAGAGGATGGGCATCAGTGTGACCGAGCCGGGTCTCCCTTTGATGCGGCCAGCTCGCTCGTAGATGGTGGCGAGGTCGCTGTAGAGGTACCCGGGGTAGCCCTTGCGGGTCGGGATCTCCTCTCGTGCGATGCTGATGGCGCGCAGCGCCTCTGCGTAGTTGGTCATGTCCGTGAGGATGACCAGCACGTGCATCCCCATGTCGAAGGCGAGGTACTCCGCGATGGTCTGGGCGATGCGTGGCGTCACGATGCGCTCGATGGGCGGGTCGTCCGCCAGGTTCAGGATCATGACGCTCTTGTTCAGGGCGCCGGTCTTCTCGAACTCCTCCCTGAAGTAGGCTGCCTCCTCGTTCTTGATGCCCATGGCGCCGAAGACGATGGCGAACTCGCTCTCTGCCCCCGGGATGGTGGCCTGCCTGGCGATCTGGGCGGCTAACTCGTTGTGTGGGAGCCCTGACTCGCTGAAGATGGGGAGCTTCTGGCCGCGGACGAGGCTGTTCATGCCGTCGATGTTGCTTAGGCCCGTCTGGATGAACTCCCTGGGGACCTCTCGTGCGGCGGGGTTGATGATCCCTCCGTTCACGTCCCTGCGCTCCTTGCCGATGATCTGCGGCATCCCGTCGAGGGGCGCGAAGCTGCCGCTGAAGACCCTGCCTATGAGGTCCTCCGAGACGGGTATCCTGAGCACGTCTCCGGTGAAGCTGACCTTGGTGTTGATATCGAGTCCCGCGGTCTTCCCGAAGCACTGGACCATGGCCCAGTCCCGGCTCACATCCAAGACGCTGCCCTGAACGAACTCGCCGCTGGGTCTCTCGATGAGAACGATCTCGTCGAAGGCGACGTCCCTGATCCTCTCGACCATGAGGATGGGTCCCTTGATCTCGGTCGTCGTCTTGTATACTACTCTCGCTAATCCGCTCATACTCATGTCTATCTCTCCTCGTACTGGGCCTGTAGGGCCCGGATCTGGTTGTTCATGGTCTCCCTGGCTTGGTCGATGGGCTCGGTTCCCTTCCGCTCCTTGAGCCTCATGATCTCCCTGATAACGTCCAGCTCCCTGACCTGATCGATGGGTATGCCGGACTCGATGAGTGGCCTGACCTGGTTGTAGAAATCGGTGAAGAGTCTAAGCAGCTTGACCTGTTTATCCGGCAAGCAGTAGGTGTCCACCTCATGGAACGCGCTCTGGACTAGGAAGCCCTCCCTCAACATCTCGGCCGCCAACAGCACCAGCCTCTGGTCGTCTGGCAGCGCCTTCTCCCCGATGATTCGGGCGGTCTCCTCGATCTCGGCTGCCTCCTCGAGGACCCTGAGGGCCTGTGCCCTGATGTCTTCCCAATGCGGGTCATAGTTGCTCCACCACCTGGCCGCCACCGTCAGGTACCTCGTGAAGCTCCTGAGCCAGTTGATGGCGGGGAAGTGGCGCCTGTAAGCGAGCTGGCTGTCCAGCGCCCAGAACGTCCCGATGAACCTTAGGGTCGTGGTCGTGACGGGCTCAGAGTAGTCGCCGCCGGGCGGTGACACGGCTCCGAGCAGCGTGAGGCTCCCGTACCTCTCTTCGCTGCCCATGACCTGCGCCCTGCCGGCGCGCTCATATATCTCGGCGATCCTGTCCGCGAGGTACGCGGGGAACCCGGCTTCAGCGGGGATCTCCTCCAGCCTGCCCGAGATGTCGCGGAGGGCCTCCGCCCACCTGCTCGTTGAGTCCGCCATGATGCCGACGTCGTAGCCCTGGTCTCTGAAGTACTCGCCGATGGTGATGCCCATGTATATGCTGGCCTCACGGGCGGAGACAGCCATGTTGGATACGTTGGCTACGATGATGGTTCTCTCGATGAGGTTTCTGCCCGTCCTCGGGTCCTTGATCTTGGGGAACTGGTCCACTACGTCGGCCATCTCGTTGCCGCGCTCCCCGCACCCGATGTAGACGATGATGTCGGCGTCGCTCCATTTCGCGATCTGCTGAAGCGTGACGGTCTTCCCCGTCCCGAACCCGCCGGGGATGGCAGATGCGCCTCCCTTGGCGCATGGGAAGAAGGTGTCGATGACGCGCTGCCCCGTGATGAGAGGCGCGTTGAGCGCAAGCCTCTCCTTTATGGGCCTGCTCCGCCTCACGGGCCAGACCTGCATCATCCTGAGTTCCACCGTCTCGCCGTCATCCTTCTCCAAGACGCCTATGGTCTCCGTGACCGTGAACTCGCTCTCCTCCACCGACTTTATAGTGCCCGACAGACCCGGCGGCACGAGTATCTTGTGGACGAAGGTCTCGGTCTCCTGGACGGTGCCGACGACGTCGCCGCCGCCGACCCTGTCCCCGGGCTTCACCGACGGCTCGAAAGGCCACTTCTTGTCTCTCTTAAGCGAGGCGATGGTCGTGCCCCTGGTGATGAAGGGGCCGGTGAGGTCCCAGAGCTCGATCTCTGACCGCTCCACGCCGTCCATGATCTGGCCCATGAGGCCTGGCCCCAGCTCGGCGACGAGGGGAGTCCCGATGTCTACCACGGGCTCACCTGGCTTCACCCCAGACGTGGACTCGTAACACTGGATGTACGCGGTCTCCTCACTCAGCCTGACGATCTCCCCCATGAGCTTCAGGTTGCCCACCTCTACGAGGTCGCCCATCTTGGGCTCCTCGGTGAACTTCGCCACGATGAGTGAACCGTTGATCCTCTCAATCGAACCTTCAAGTCTCTGCGCCATCTTATATCATCCCCAGCTTCTTCGCTATCTCGGTTTGGAGCCTGTCGTTGACGACCCCAAGCCTCCGCTCCAACGTGTTCTCCATGCTCTTGGTTCCGTCCGGGTTAGACACTATGATGCCCCCGATGATGTCTACAGGGGTCTCCTTGATCGTGATCTTCTTTCCCCCGATTGCCTCGCTGATGTCGCCGACGTTCTTCTTGAGGTACGTGAGGTCTTTAGCGTTGGCCGAGACCAGGTACATGTCATCGCCCATCGCCTGGTCCGCCTCGGCTATCAGCTTGATGAGACTCCCGGAGTAGTCGACGCCCCTTCGTTTCCCGGCGGCCATCGCCTTGATCTGCTCATGTGCCTCGTCGTAGACCCTGTTGAGTACCTCCATCCTGGCTTCGAGGAGCTGCCGTCTTCCCTCCAGCTGGGCGCGCCCGAAGATCCTGTCGTGTACGGCCCTCAGCTCAGAGCCTATGACGCCCTCGATGCTTTTGTGGGTCTGCTCCATTATCCTCTTCTTCTCTTCCTCGGCCTTGGTGAGGATCCACGTCGCCTTCTTCTCCGCCTCTCCAAGTATCCTCCCCCTCATGTCGATGGTCTTGTCTATGAGGGCGTTGTCCATCTTCTCTTGGCTCATTTCGGGAGCACCTCCCTCACGAGTAGCTCTGCGGCTTCCTTGACCCTGTCCTCGGGGATCGCCTTTATCTTCTCCACCTGCTTGGCGTAGTCCTTGCGGGTCTTCTCGGCCTCCTTCTTAGCCTCTGCCTCAGCGTCCTTGAGGAACTCGTCGAGGCCTGTGCGGTACTGGGCTCGGACCAGCCTCCTCTCCGACTCCTCCTTGGCTTCGCGTACCATCTCGTCTGCCTTGGCCTGGGCGTCCGATATGATCTCCTGGGCCTCGGCATCCGTCTTTTCCAGGAGCTTCTGGAGCCTCCCACCCAATGAAAGTATGTTCTCTGTTCCCATGGTTCTATAACTCCAACCTTGTCCCTATGGCGAGCGAGACCACCGTCTGGAGCTCCTCCATCCTCATCCCGGTCTCCATGGTGAGGTCAGGTATCAGCGCGAAGATTGGTGTGATCGCCCCACGCCTCATTATCTCCTCACGTGTAGGACGGGTCGCCGCCGCGTATCGCTCGGGTATGATGATGAGCTTGAAGTCACCCTCGTTGACTAGGCGGTTAAGGGTCGCCATCACCGCCTCCTCCCCGTGTTCCTCGAATCCGTTGGCGCCTATGAGCTCAAAACAGGTGACAAACGAGGATGGACCAATGACGGCTATGCTCATTTCTTATCAGCAGAGTACAATCCACTAAAAAAAACTTGTGCAAACCCGGAAACCGGGGTTTCGCCCAGGCAACTACAGTGTAATAAAGGAGGAGGGGGGTGAGCCGGCTAGGACACGGCGGAGAAGAAGGGGATGATATAATCGGTGACCAGCCTCGGGTAGACGCCTATTATAACCGCCATCAAGGCGAAGACCATCATGGGCAACAGGTATAGCTGGTTGGCTTCCTTCACTTCTTCCATGCCCTCCGCCAGGGGCCCGAAGAACACCCTCCGGACGATCCAGAGGCTGTATCCCACGGTCAGCACCGTCATTATTATTGCGACGACCGCCACGGCCAGCTGCACCGGGCTGCCCATCGCCGTCTCGAAGACGCCGCTGAACACCATGAACTTGCTCATGAACCCGATGGTAGGTGGCACCCCGCCTATGGTGAAGAAGCCAAGCAGCGCCAACGTGGCGGTTATGGGCATCCTGTCTGCGAGGCCGCCCATCTTCTTGATGCTCCTGGTGCCGGCGTTCGCGATGAGTACGCCCGCGACGCAGAACAGGATGCACTTGCCGAAGCCGTGGCTGACGTAGTGGAAGATGGCTCCAGCCTCCCCGTAGGCGCCGGCGCTCGCCAGCCCCAGGAAGATGTAGCCCATCTGGCTCACGCTGCTGTACGCCAGGAACCGCTTGATGTCGTCCTGCGCCAGCGCCATTAGGCCTCCATACACCATGGTGAGGAGAGCCCAGACGGTGAAGACCAGGGTGAACGTCCGGAAAACCGGCGCCATGGGGATGGCGACCAGCCTGATGGACGCGTAGCTTCCGATGCCGATCATGGCGGGGCTCAGAAGGGCGCTGATGGGTGTGGGCGCCTCGGCGTGGGCGTAGGGCAGCCAGATGTGGATGCCAAAGACCGCCATCTTCGTGAAGAACCCGATGAGTATCGCGAACGCGATCCACCCGGCCCACGGGTGGCCCACGACGCCGGCGAGGGCGCTGATCTCGAAGCTGCCCGTGATCCAGTAGCTCGTGAGCAGGCCAGTCAGGAGTATGACGGCGCCCACGTGGGTCCACATGAAGTACATCATTCCTATGCGCTCACGCTCGCCGTAGCCGTAGTTGTTCACCAGGGCCCAGCTCGGCACCAGCATCAGCTCGTAGAAGAAGTAGAACTGGATGGTGTTCGTCGCCATGACGGTGCCCAGCATGCCCACTGCGTACAGCAGGTAGAGGGCGTAGTATGTGGCGTAGGCGCCTTCGCCAATGGGTTCGCCTGTCTCGTGCTCCCACTCGTGGAACCTGTGCTCCATGTAAGGGATGCTGTAGATGCTTATTCCTAGGCACAGCAGGTTGATTGTGAGCATCATCCAGATGCTCAAGCCGTCGGCCTTGAGGCCGAACGACAGCCCGGCTTGAGGAGCCCAGCTGTAGAGCTCCTCGTATGAGCCCCCACCATGTATCTCCACCGCCACCGTGGCCAGTAGGAACAGGGAGATCGCCAGGGGCAACGCTGTTAGCCATCCTGTGTCTTTTCCGAAGTTCTTACCCAAAACGTACACGATGGGTGTAGCTATAAGTGGTACCAGGAGTACCATTCCGAGTGTATACGACATAACCATCTTACATGCCTCCTCCTAATACGAATATGAAGAGCAGGATAAAGACGAGGAACACCATGCCTATGTAGGCTAGGTTGTAGCTGAGGACGCCCGTCTGCAGCTTCCTCACGTGGTCCCACAAGGTGATCGCGGCGTCGGGGATGCCTTCGTTGAGGCCCTTGTCAATAATGTCCTGCTCAACGTTCTTGAAAACGGCCGAGCCCAAACCAATGGCAGCCCCGCTTACCACTGGCGTTATCTTGTCGAAGAACAGCGTCTCCAGCGTCGAGTAGACGCGTCTCCCGGTGAGGATTACCCCATCGACGAAGACCGTGTAGTAAAGCTGGTTGAGGTACCACCTGTTCCACAGGAACGTGTACACGGATTTCCTCAGCTCGCTTGCCTGAACCCACGCCCAGCTGTCCCAGGTCTTCTTCCAGTAGAAGTTGTAGCCCAGGAACCCGCCGGTCAGCAGAGCCACCGCGCTCAGGGCCGCGCCCACGAGCTTCGTTGAGCCGCTGACGTGGGCCAGGTGGAGCTCCTCGGCCACCTCGACGGGAAGTATGTGCTCCACGCTGTGGTGAATGGCTTCCTCGATGAACACCTCGGGGCTGAGTTGCGGGTTCGCCAGCCCGGCGAGGCCCAGGAGCCCGATTACGCTGAAGAGGACCACCAGTATCGTTATGGGGACCCACATGATGGTGGGCGCCTCGTGTACGTGGTGTCCGTGGTGCTCCAGCTCGTGGATGAACTCGCTCTCGTCGCCGCGGAAAGTGGCGCTCATGTAGCGCAGGCTGTAGGTGAAGGTCATGGCCGCGCTGACGACGCCGACTGCCAGCAGCACCATGGCGAGTGGGGTCCCGGCGGTGAGGGCGGAGAGGAACACGGCGTCCTTGCTCCAGAACCCGCTGAACGGCGGGATGCCGGAGAGACTCAGGGTGGCCAGCAGCATCAACAGGTAGGTCTTCGGCATGTGCTTCTTGAGGCCGCCCATGTTGAAGGTGTAGATACTCTCGACTGCGTGGATCACCGAGCCCGCGCAAAGGAAGAGCGCGCCCTTGAAGAGGGCGTGGCTGGCCAGGTGAAATATGCCGGCCGTCAAGCCCGTTATGTACGCCTCCTTGCTGAGCCCGCTGAGGCCGAGCCCCAGCATCATGTAGCCGATCTGGCTCACTGTCGAGTAAGCCAGTATCTTCTTCAGCTCCACCGACACGATGGCCTGGCTCGCAGCCAGGAAGCAGGTGAACCCGCCCACGATGGCGATGGCTATGAAGTACACCTGTGCCTCCTGCAGGTGCAGGAACCATGCCCCTATATAGAAGACGGGGCTCATCCTCGCGACCAGGTAGACGCCTGCCTTGACCATCGTCGCGGCGTGGATCAGCGCGGACACGGGTGTGGGGCCCGCCATGGCCTCGGGTAGCCACTCGTGGAGCGGGAACTGCGCTGACTTTCCTATGGGGCCGCCCAGGAACAGTATGGCCGTCAACGCTATCAGCCCCGGGTAGTGGCTCATATCTGTCAGCCACTCGGGGGCAGTCTGTATCAGCTCTGTGTAGTTCAGCGTGCCGGCGAAGGTGAATATTATGAAGATGGCTCCCAGCATGAACACGTCGCCGACACCCGTCACCACGAACGCCTTCATGCCGCACTCGCTGGGCGAATACATCTTAGTGGGCGGGGGGCCCCCGAGCCACCGCTCCTTGCGGTCCCTGTAGTAGTAGCCGATGAGGCCGTAGCTGCAGATGCCGACGCCCTCCCAGCCGATCATGGTCTGGATGAGGTTGTTGCTCACCACCAGCAGTAGCATGCTCCCGAGGAAGTAGAGGAATAGGAACCAGAACCTTGTGAGGTGCTGGTCCCCATGCATGTAGCCGACGCTGTAGACGATGATCATCAGCGTGATTAAGGAGACGACGTTCAGTACGATGATCGTCAAAGGGTCGACGAGGACCCCCATCCTCAGAGGCTTCCCTATGAACGTTATCCAGTCTCCGACGGTGACGTCGCCGGGTGTGTGCCCGGAGAGGAGCCACGGAACCATGGAGGCTGTCGATATTGCGGCTCCGGCGCCGAAGAGCACCGCCATGTAGTCCCGGAACTTGTCACCGAGCCTGTTGAAGACCGGCATGAGCACGGCGCCCACCATGGGTATGATCCAGCAGAAGAAGGCTGGCCAGTACTCCATCACTGCTTGCCACCCCGTCGCAACGACAAGGTCATGTGCCACTAGACGCCGCCTCCAATGTTTTTATTAGGATGTTTGGTTAATGTGTTTAAAATCTCGAAATGGTACGTCGTCATCAGGCATCCACACAAGCAGGGGCGTGCTGATGACGATACCCGCGTAGATACTCTTCGAGTCGCCCACTGTCTTCGCTTCTCACGAACATTGTAACGGATACGAAGAGAACAAACACAGCTCCTCCATAGATGGGTGCCTGAAAAAAACTGCCTTAAGGGACGTACGTGGTCCAGTAGAGACCGCCCAAGCTGAGAGAGGTGAAGGGTATGTCCTTCAGCCCAGCCTTCGTAAAAGCGAAGGCTGGAGTTGCGGCGATGAGAAAGAGTTAAACTTCCGACGCCCACATAAACTTCACTCATCTCAAATCGCATACCATACCACGGAGACACTATAAATATTTCGCTGCCGATCAGCCAGAATTTCTAGGCTCTACCATTAACTGTTGTTTTCAATAAAATCATAAAAAGGTTGACGCCCAGCGGATCAGTTAACGTGAGACAGACACGCTCCCTCTATTGAGACAATATTAAGTGCAGAGTATTCGCGATCTCCTTTGACGCCTCGACGAGCTCAGGGGTCATCTCCTCGCCGAACGTCACGGTCTTGGGCTGGACCCCCAGGAGGAGCACGGTGACTCCCAGGCTCTTCTCGACGTAGCCGATGAAGATGTTCAGCGGCAGGCTATGGGTCGAGACGGCCTGTCCGCCTATGTGCTCGGAGTCGATGAGCCTGGCCTCCCCGGGCAGGCCCCCGAAGTTGGCTGCGTCCAGCAGCAGCACGTGGGTCGGTTCATAGCTCTCAACCTTGCCGATGAACGCCTCGGGGGCCGTCTCAGCGCTCAGGAGCATGACACCGTCTAGGCCCATCGCCTCGAGGCGTTCGATGATCCTGACACCGACGCCGTCGTCGCCCCTCATGGGGTTCCCGACGCCCACGAGGACGACCCTCCTCTCGCCTTCCCCCAGGTAGTCTCTGAGTTCCTGCTCCAGAGCCATGACACCAATGTTTGGGACCGCGCGGCTAAAAACCATCTGGATGCCTATATTTTGAACGGTTTGTATTGAAAAAAGGGGTTAAACCGTTCATAGACCGTTCATGATAGCATCTTAACCTATTTCCATAAGACACTTTATGGATATTTCCATAAATCCATCTATGGAAATGAAACCGGTTTCCATAAGACACTTCATGGAAATTTTGAACGATTAGCGTAAGACAAGGAAACTGGTTTAACGGTTTTTAGGGGTTCTTTTCAAAATACAAGCCCGAAAACAAAATTAAAGGGTGTAAGACAGGGGTTTTTGAGCCTTATTTTTGGACTGTTTCCATAACTTTTTCATGGTTGTCTTCTTCAAGTATAGGGTCAAGCAATTCATCAAACAGGTTTCAACTATCCTATGAAGGTTCCATAAATCAGCCCTAACCATCGTGTAGGGATAATCGTCTATTTAGACATCGACCGCGATGATTTTACCATTATCATCCTTTACCCACCCATATTCTATATTGTGTGTCATGACCTGTTTCCTCTACTAATATTGCCCCCATAATCAGCTTTTATATTAATATGTAAATTTGAATCGCATATGATTCACGTTTCATAGACGTGTTATCGAATGACAACCCCATGTGGAACACAGAGACGACTGGGTCACACACCCCAATTAAAAGATACCGATGTACACCCATTATTCAAGCAATACGTAACGTTTTCGACTCTTGGACCTCCTAAAAATAGGGCGTGCTCCATGTGGCTCAATATCCGAGATTTATACTTCGAGGCTAATGGTTGAAAACGTAAAAAACTTTGGGATTTAGCATAAGGTGTTTAATACATTTTTGAACACAGTTCAATAAAATGAGTGCATTCAAACTAGAAAACCTAGAACATATCTGGGATGATGAAAAAGAAAGTAAAAAAGTCTCTGCTTATCTTTACGGAGCGTACACTCGATTAGAAAAAGATTTTCTAGCAGTCCTTGAATATGTACCACTTCGAAAACAGCACCTTTCAGTGTCCTCCCCCAGATTTGCAGACTTTGTTCTGAGGACTTCGTCACTCATAAACAAAACATTCCGGATACTTACTTTTGGTAGAGGAATATTTGAAAAACTCGAATGGGAAATAAATCCCGCTAATTCTAATTCAATGTCTTCTGAAGATCTAGTTTCAATTCAAAACTTTTTGCTTGAGATGCACAAGAAAAAAAAGAAAAACCAAGATTCCATATCACATTATTACAAGTGGTTTTCTAATGACCTTTTCTATAAATTATTTCCTGTTAGCGAAGATGACTTTATTAAAACCATAAAGAAAACCGAAATTTCAGATTCTGAGATAATAATTTTCCCATTTAAGGACGAAGTTTGGAAAAACTGGGTGAAAAATCGGCGTAAGATTGAACATCGTGACCAGACAGAGGCTTCTATTGAGTGTGTTCTTCAAGGGTTGGCAATAACTGCAAAATTGTTGGAAACACATGCTAATTGTAGGAATCCTGGTGATTGGTTTGCATCTAGTTTATTCGATGTTTACTCGAATTTAGTATTCATATACAACTCTCGAAAATGGTCTAAGGGGTCATTCTGAGGACGTGGAAAACACGAGAAAACCCGAACAAACGCAACCGAAGCAGATTGCTCCCCGTGGAGCATTCATCGAACCCCAATAATTGAATACCGAGAAGAATAAGGTCTATTTTCTCAGAGAAAGTGACACTATATTGTTGTTGAATAACATCGCCATATGTGCGATCTTACTTTTGAAGATATTCGAACCCCTTCAAAAAAATATACAGATGAAACAATCACGCTTGAATTAAAGCCTGAACATTTTAAAAAAGACTAAAACTGCCGCGTTTGCTCCACGTGGAGTAAGCTTAGAGTTTGAGGTTTGAGATGAACGAAACTCAAAAGAGATTATTCAGATAATACTAAATATTTATTCAATACATATTTTTGAACAATATGGGGCAGTGCCAATTATGTAAGAAAGAGGTAGAGATGCCATTCACTTGCTCCTATTGTGGACAAACTTTCTGCGCCACTCACAGATTGCCTGAAAACCACCGATGCCCTGCATTGCCCTCATTAAAAAAAGGTAAAAATTGGCTAGGTGATAAAAAAGACTCTATCCATGAAAAAACAAACACTAGTCCACATGAAAAAAAGAAGTATGAGGAACAAACAAACATCAAACCAAAGACCTCATATGAGATCTCAAATAGAATAAGTAGTAAAATCAATTCTTTCAGGAGAAAACATTTTTCTAAATACCAATATCAACGAACTTGGAAAAGATTAAAAAAATACGCTTTTACTCTAATTGAAATCGGGATTATTATTGTTCTATCGCTTCCCATTTATTTAACCTACATAATAGATATGCAAGTATCTCGTGATCCTTTAACTAGCATACTATTAAGAAATATGGTTAATAAAAACGTCTTAATACCAACAGGCATTTACTTTGTATCTGTACTTTACTTTATATATAGAAAATTAACTGGATATAGAATAAGATTTGAGTGGATACTTGTTTTATCCACCTCGATTATTTCTACTTGGTACATTATAAGATTCATCACAACAATATCGTCTATCTCTATGATTTTCCAGAACAAACCACAAGAAATACCCGATATACTCTTTTTTTATAAAGCATGGGCACTCCAATTATTATCATATATACAAATAACTCTTAAAATTATTCAAAAAAACTTTATGGAGATCTACAAGAGATGAATGACAATAATGGAATATGGTTTAGATTTAGTCTTTTTGTTCTTGCTCTCTTTGGTATATATTTTCTACTTCAAGGATTAATTCAATTTTTACATGCAGGAATAACGCTATTAATAGCTGCGATATTTTTTAGTGTTTATTTTATCATGACATATTATTTTAAAAATAGAATTACTGGTTGGAGATATCCAAATTGTGATGAATTATTCAGGGAAGATAGAGCATTATTAGGTTATATAGTATTTATACAAGGAACCATATTTTTAACTTTAGAAATAATTCTTTTAAATAAGGCCGAGATAAAATTTTTTAAGTTACTTATAGCGTTTGTTACGATCTTCTTTTTTACCAGCCGTTCTTACGCTTATATTAAAAATAGCGGTATATGGAGATTGAGATCTATACAAATATTCATCTATTTATCTTTATCAGAATTAACGGTGATAATTCTGCCTCATTTAAATGAAGTGCTCCCTATATTCATAAACGAATATACATTTACAATCACCTTTTGCTTTGTTTCTTTAATCATAGCTGCTTTTGGTGAAATTTTATCTATCTATTTCAAGTCAAGGTATGAAATATAAGAAAAATGTTAATTAAATCGCATAGACCATCATTTTCTTTTAATCCTTTATAATCATTTCTTCCTGTCTCTAAGTAGCCTAGGCGTCAATCTAAGGGCCTCGGCGTGATACGAGAAGCGCCGACGGAGCAAACCCGATAACTTGCTATGAAAACCAAGTTTTCCGCCGGTACTAATATTCTCGCGGTTATGGTTTATTTGGTTTGCTATTTGTCTCCCGCCATACGTGTTTCTTGATGTCGCCCTGGGCCCGGCTCATGCCAGCCCCTTGCCGTTACCCGACCCCATTCTCTTGTCTCTGCTTCAGCTTCTTGGGCTTTGAATGGGCTGATTGGTGCTGGTGTTCTTGGTGTCTGTGTGGCGCGGTGTGGGTGTGTGGGGTCGGAGAGTGTGGTATCAGTCGAGTTTCTTCTGCTCCTTTTACAGTGAAGATGTTAACCTCTGGCTTTTTGGATGCATGCATGCGGATGGTGCTATTGATTAGGGTAATGCCTGTTCTTTTTTAGAGTAGAAGTGTATGTCTGGGGAGTATTCAGGAAATTAGTAGCGACCACGCGGCGAGTCTAGTGTGAAAATGGGCCGCTAGAAGTGTTCAAATCCGCTTTTCTGGAATGTTTTCCGCGTCTAGTCTACACTGTTTGCCTGAGAAACGTCTCGGTGGCCCGTGCTCACCGACGGCGTGTATGGTTTAGAAAAATTTGGTTAAAGCTGGGAGGCTACCTCGTCTCTGAACCGGGCGAGCATCTTCACGTTCTCTTCCATGGTTTTGCCCGGTCTGACGTTGATGACGCTCATCTTCATGCCCTGGTCCATGGCTTGGCGCCACTTCTCGACGAGCGTCTCCGGGGTCCCGATGAAGTCGTGCTCCCTTGCCTCGGCCGGATCGGTGCCTCGATCGGCCCACTTTCTGAGAGTGGCCTCGTACTCGTCGTCGTCCTTCATCAGGTAGACGCCTGGCGCGAAGCCGCTGATATAGACGTCGTCCACCGACTTGCCCAGCCTCTCAAGGGCCGCGTGGTATTGACCCAGTATCCTTTCGATGTTCTTGAGGTTACCAGAGGCGTTGATGCCGTCGGCGTGCCTCGCCGTCACCGCGATGAGCCTCGGCTGACGGGCCCCCACCGAGACCCTGAACGGCCTCTGCACCGGCTGAGGTATGTTGACGGCTTCGCGCAGCACCCAGTACCTGCCCTCGTAGCTGAACGCCTCGTTGTGGAGCATGCCCTTGAGTATCTCGACGGACTCCTTGAGTCTGGTGACACGCTCCCCCGCGCTGGGCATGCCGCGTCCCTTCTCCATGAGGTCGTATCCCAGGTACTCTGGCTCGTTCCAGCCTGCGCCCAGTATGAGCTCGTAGCGGCCGCCGGTCATGACGTCCAGCGCCGTGGCAGACTTGGCGAGGTACGCGGGGTTCCTCAGGCTGTTGAAGAGGACTATGTGGCCCAGGCGTATCCTGCTGGTCTGGACCCCTAATCCGGCGATGGCTGTCCACGCCTCCAGGTATGGCTCCCTGCCGTCTGGGAGGCCGTGGACGTGGTCGTTGAGGAAGACGCCGTAGTAGCCGAGCTCCTCGGCGGCCCGGGCCAGCTCAAGCATGTTACCGTATGTCTCGGCTGACCTGACGTAGACTCCGAACTGCATGGGAACATGAGGATGACTATCCAATTTAAACCTCTAGGTAGTTGTCTATGAAGAACACGAGAGAAACGGTGGGCGGGTAAGCCAACCTTTATTTGAACGCCGCCCCGTCTATTTGGTTCTAGGAGATTTCGTGTTTGAGTAGAACCAAGCTGCCATTCAGGTCCCCGGTGTTCTACGGCTGGGTGATGGTCTTAGTCTCCAGCCTCATCATCTTCTTCAGCGGGCCCGGGCAGACCTACAGCGTAAGCGTGTTCATAGACAGCTACATCAACGAGTACGGCTGGAGCCGCAGCGTCGTCTCCGGCATGTACAGCTTGGGCACGTTCTGCGCCGGGATGCTCATGGGCTTCGTGGGGAGGCTCTTCGACAGGTTCGGCCACAGAAGGATGACCGCCGCCATAACGCTTGTGTTCGGGCTGGCCTGCGTCTGGATGAGCCTCGTCACCTCGGTGCCCATGCTTCTCATCGGCTTCTTCCTCGTGAGGCTCCTGGGCCAGGGCTCCATGAGCCTATGCAGCGTTACTCTGCCGCCCCAGTGGTTCATTAAGAGGAGAGGGGTCGCCATCGGCGTCGTCAGCATAGGGGGAGGACTGAGCCTGGCGATCCTGCCGCCCCTAAACATCTGGATAATCCAGAACTACGGCTGGAGGATGAGCTGGTGGACGTGGGCGGTGCTGCTGTGGGTCGTCATGGCGCCTTTGAGTTACCTGCTCATAAGGGACACGCCGGAGGAGGTTGGGCTCCTGCCAGACAACGAAGAGGCCCCAAGGATCACGGAGGGGGAGGACACCGCTGTAGATGACTCTTGGACCCTCCGTGAAGCCATGAGGACCAGGGCCTTCTGGTGCATAATCTACACTATGGTGGTCCCGTCGGCGATAATAACGGGGCTCATCTTCCACCAGATAAGCATACTCGCGCAGGCCGGGCTGGACCCGGGGACGGCTGCCCTCGTCAGCAGCCTCATGAGCGTAGTGCGTCTACCAGTGGCGCTTCTGGCGGGGCCTATCGCGGACAGGGTTCAGCTCAGGTATCTGGTGGCCTTCAGCCAGGCGCTGATGCTCGGCTCCATGGCGGCGCTGTACATGGCGGACAGCGTGACGCTGGTCATGGTCTACGGCGTGCTCGTGGGTATCCAGATGGCGCTGCAGGGGATAGTGGGCGGAGTGATCTGGCCGGACTATTTTGGGAGGAGACACCTGAGCACCATAAGGGGCGTCACCATGATGGCCGGCGTGATCGGCTCGGCGCTTGGGCCCCTGCCCTACGGCGTCGCGTACGACGTGTTCGGGGGGTACAGCGAGGCGCTTCTCGCGTCCATAGCTTTCCCCGTGCTGGGGGTGTTGGCGGGGCTGCTTGCCGTGAAGCCCCGGAGACCGCAGTGAACCCGTTTTATAAGGTTTAAATTGGGTTCTCCATTGTTGTATCTAAGGTCTTCATGAGTAGTCGCCTCGGGTTCTCCAACCGTTTCATAGCCGTCGTGGCGCTGACGCTGCTTGTGCTCCTGCTGCCCACGCCGGCGGGTCTGACCGTCGAGGGAAAACGTGCGCTCGCCGCCTTCGTGTTCACCGGGACCATCTTCGCGCTTCAGCCCATACCGCTGCCGTTCGCCGGGCTCATAGTGCCGGTGATGCTGGTGGCTCTGGGCTTGGCTGACTCTGCTCAGGCCTTCGAGACCCTGTCAAGGCCCATCATCATACTGATACTCGGCAGCCTGTTCCTGGCCGAGGCTCTGAGGAAGCACGGGATAACGAGGAGGCTGGCGCTACTGTCCATCGTGACGTCGGGTGGAAGCGTAGACAGGCTCCTGTTCAGCCTCATGGCGTTGGCCGCGCTGCTATCCATGTGGATGGAGAACACCGCGACGGCCGCGGTTCTCATACCTGTGGCGCTCACCATCTCCAGCCAAGTCAAGGACCAGGAGCAGTCGAGGGAGCTGCTGGTCCTCCTGGTGCTGGGCATCGCCTACGCCGCCAGCGTCGGCGGCATGGCCACGGTCACCGGGTCCGCCTCCAACGCCGTGGCTTCCGAGTTCCTCGCCGAGATCAGGGTCTGGAGGTTCATCGACTGGATGAAGTACGGCCTGCTTGCGCTGGTATTCGTGTTCCCGGTCACATGGTGGACGCTCCTGAAGGCGATGAACGTCTCCTTGAAAGAGCTGGACATCGAGGCCACCCGGGGGGAGCTTGAGAACCTGGGCGGAATGCGGGGCGTGGAGAGGGAGGTCCTGATGGTTCTCGGGTTCACCATACTGATGTGGATGGGGGGCAGTTTCATGGAGGACGCCGTGGGGCTGCCGTCCACGTTCCTCGCCCCGTCGATCGTTGGGATGATCGCGGTGTCCTACATGGCGCTCCGGGGTATAATTCAGTGGGAGGACGTGAAGGGCGTCAGCTGGGGCATGTTCTTCGCCATCTCCGCCGGGCTGGCGCTCGGGGAGGCGTTGAAGAGGTCTGGCGCCACCGCCTGGCTGACGGGCATCTCGTCGTCGCTGCTCAGCGGGACGCCGTTCATCTTCGCGCTAGTCGTCGTGGTGTTCGCGTCGGCTCTCCTAACCAACGTGGTGAACAACGCCACCGTGGCGGCCGTTTTCGTGCCCATCATGATCGACCTAGCCGCAGCCGACCCCGCCTTCAACTCGGTCAGACTCGTGCTCCCCCTCACCATGGCCACCACCTTCGGCTACGCGCTACCCTCGGCGTCAGGGAGGATGGCGCTCATCTCGGCGACGGGCATCATCGAGTCCAGGGACATGCTGAGGTACGGTATGATCATGACTGTCGTCAGCTCCGTGATACTCATCGCCCTGTTCTACCTGTTAGGCGTGGTCAACCTGATATGATGGGCAAAGTGATCAATGTTAATAGAAGACCCCAGGGTTGAGTAAGTGTATGCGTGTCCTCGTGATCGGAGCCGGCATGGTGGGCGCCAGAGTCCTCACGCAGCTGAAGAAGAACCCCCGGATAGAGGTGGTCACCGTCGACCCCCGGGAGAGGCCCTACGCCGTGGAGCAGGGCATCATCGAGGGCGTGGACTACCACGTGGAGCTTAACGCGGTTGAGATCAAGGACACGCTGAGCAAGGTGAGGCCGGACCTCGTGCTGGTGACGACCTCCAAGGAGGACATCGCACGCGCCGAGGTCTCCGGGCTTGAGGTGCTGGTGACCGGGCTACGCAACGAGCTTGAGGCAACCGCCGAGGTGCCCATCATCGCCGTGGCCCGCATAGGGGAATAAAAAGGGGTTAGCCGAAGAAGCGCCCCATCACGTAGGCGCCCAGGAACATAGTGGCTATCCCGAGAAGCACAGGGATATTACCCACCCCGAGGCTGGACAACGCCGAGCCGGGGCACTGGCCGCTGAGCCCCCAGCCGACGCCGAATATCGCGGCGCCTATGAGGGTGTTTCTGCTGAGCGTCCTTGTGCGGGGCTTGAACTCGCCGCCGAGGACTGGCTTCTCAACGAACCTTGGCACGACGTTGATGGCTACGAAGGCGACTACCGTGGCGGCGCCCATCAGCACGACAAGGCCGAAATCCTTTAGCTGGAGGAAGCTGAGCACGATCTCCGGCTTGGACATGCCGCCCAGCGCTAGGCCGAACCCGAAGACTATGCCCCCGATGAAGAGCACGATGTTCCTGTTGTTCATGGCGCGACCCCCAGCATCAGCATCAGGTTAGCCGTTATCACGCCGACCACGATGAAGGCAATCACGGAATACAGAGACGTCGTTGAAAGCGAAGCTATGCCGCTTATGCCGTGACCCGAAGTGCAGCCGCTTGAAAGCCTCGTACCGAAGCCCACGAGGAAGCCCCCGAGTAGGAGCCTCCACCACTGAACCGACGTGGTCCAAAAGCCGTCAGGCGAGATGGTCACCGTGTAAAGCAAGGCGCCGAGTATCACACCCGCCGCGAAGTATAGCCGCCACTCCCGTGACTCGAGGTAGGTTTTCCTGTTGAAGAAGGGCACCTTCGAGAAGTATGACAGGGTGGAGCTGAATAGGCTGCTCTGGGTGGCGTGCAGCCCGGTCAGTATGTAGACGAACGAGACGGCTAGCCCGATTACCACTCCGCCGAGTATGTAGGACGTGATTCCTAGAGGAAACATATGCGTTCAACTGAACCGAGAGGTAAAAACCTTCACATTTTTCTAAGATTCACAGGCCTGGAGGAGCCCGTTAATCCTCTCCACTGCTTCTTCAAGCGGCAGGTACCCGACCATCTCGCCAACCTCGCCGCCGGAGCAGAAGACCTTCGTCGTCGGCGTCTCCTCCACCCCCAGACCCTCGGCGAGCCGCAGGTTCTCAAGAGTCTTCAGCATGTTCATCCTGAAGAACCGAACGTCTCCACCGATGGCCTCAGGCAGCCTCTCGTAGACGGGCTTGAACCTTCTGCACTGGTCGCAGGACCTGACCCAGAACTCCAACACGACTGGAACATCCGAACCCATGATGCTCTCATCGAAGGCGTGGGCCTCGATATCGGTTACGTCTGCCAACGCAGTTACACCCATAGATTGGAACCGGGATAAAATCTTTTAAACCATTTCAATTCCCGAGTTGGCTCTCTACCATGGATGGAATAAAAGGGGAAGGGAAGATGTCACTTCTTCCCTTTTTTATACGCCTGGACGACCTTGGGGAACTCGATGATGGGCACGAAATCAACTAGCATCTCCGGCATCACGTTCACCATCAAGTTCGTCTGCTGCTCGGGGGTGGCCTCTACCAGCCTGAACCCCGTGAATTGCCCGCCCAGCGAGTAGCTCTCGCTCAGCTTCTTGTGGAACTTCCCCGACTCGTCCGGCACAACCTTGCTCAGCTTCTCTATCGCCTCGTCGAAGCGATTCGGATCGATCTCCCAGTACAGGATGCACTTCAACTCGGTGTCTCTCCCATTGGCTGGGCCCTTACTCAGGATGGAGACCCAGATCAGAGCCCATGAGGTTAAGATTTCGACCCGATTTAAACCTTGATCAAGAAGGAGGAGTAACGGTTTAAGACGGCCGTTCACCTACCTACCACGTGGTTTCTATGGTGAAGAGCAGAGACCTCACCATCCTTCAGTTAAACGACAGCCACGGCTACTTCGAGTTGCACCCCGAACTGTTCTGGGAGGGAGGCAGGGAGGTATATAACAACGCTGGGGGATACGCCCGGATCTCCACACTGTTCGAACGGATACGGGATGAACGTCGGGGATCCGTGATTGCATTGGACAACGGTGACACCATCCACGGCACCTTCGGGGCGGTCCAAAGCCGCGGAGAGGAGATGGTACCCGTTCTTAATCACCTTGCGTTCGACGGGATGACTGCCCACTGGGAGTTCGCTTACGGCCCAAGCCAGTTCGAGAGGATCGTTGGGAGGCTTCAATACCCTATGCTTGCCATCAACTGCTATAGGACGAGTAACGGGGAGCTATCGTTTCCGCCGTACACCGTGATCGAACGGAACGGCCTCAGGGTTGGGGTGATCGGGATAGCCGCGACGATAGTAGACAAGACCATGCCGGCCCACTTCAGCGAGGGGCTCCGCTTCACCCTAGGAAAAGACGAGCTCCCGGGGTACATCAGCAAGCTGCGCGACGAGGAGCGGGCGGACCTCGTCGTCGTCCTTTCCCATCTGGGCTACCCCCAAGAGCTCCAGCTCGCAGAGGACATCGACGGCATAGACGTCCTGCTAAGCGGTCACACCCACAACCGGCTCTACGAGGCCGTGGTCGTAAACGGAGCAATAGTCATCCAGTCGGGCTGCCACGGCTCCTTCATCGGGAGACTAGACCTCAAGGTGTCGGACCGAGGAGTGAAAGGTTTCAGACACGAGCTGGTCACCGTCGAGGAGTCAATTGAACCCGACCCCGCAACGGAGGACATGATCGACAAGGTCTTGGGGCCCCACCGAGACGAGCTTGAAGCCGTCGTAGGCCACACAAAGACCCTACTTAACAGGAGCAGGGTTCTCGAGTCGACGATGGACAACCTGCTTCTCGATTCAATGAGGGAGCACACGGGCGTGGAGCTGGCGTTCTCCAACGGCTGGCGCTACGGGGCGCCTGTCACGCCAGGACCGATTAAAACGAAAGACGTCTGGGACATCGTCCCCACGAACTCACCAGTCTCGGTCTGTGAGATCACCGGTGAGGAGCTCTGGAGGATGATGGAGGAGAACCTAGAACACACGTTTTCTCGGAACCCGTACAAGCAGATGGGGGGATACGTGAAGCGCTGCTCTGGGCTGAACCTATACTTTAAAGTCGAGAACCCCGAGGGGAGGCGAATCCATGAACTCTTCGTCGGCGGCAAGAGGCTAGACAAGCGGCGGACCTACCGTGCATGCTTCATCACCACTCAGGGTATGCCGGCTAAATACGGCTCAAACAGAGAAAGTTTAGATGCGTATGCGGTGGACGTCCTCACAGAATATCTGGATAAGAACAGCCCAGTTGCGCCAGGATACGAGAGAGCCATAGTACCCATCTGATCTCGGGCCTAGCGGGGCTCAGGATAAGAACCTGTGAAGGGGATTAGTTGGTGACTGGGTACCCAGCCTTCCCCCAGGCGGTCATGCCGCCGAGGACGTTGAATATGTTCGTGTACCCCATCCTCAGCAGCATGCTTGACGCGAACCCGGACCTCGTGCCGCTCTTGCATATGAGCGCCACGGGCCGGCCCCGAGGCATCTCGTCGGCGCGCTGCTCGACTAGCCCGGCGTAGACGTGTTTACAGCCCTCTATGTGCCCGCCGTTGTACTCGTCGAGGCTCCGGACGTCAACCACCAACAGATCCTTTTCTTTCCCCATCATCTCCTTCAGGTCGGCCACGGTGATGAGGCTGAGCTTCTCGGTGGGCAGCGCGTTCGTGTACCACGACGCGATGGTGCCCGTGAGGTAGCCGCCTACGTTGTCGTAGCCCATACGGGACAGGCTCCTCGAAACATAGTCCAGCCCGTCCTGCCCCCCGAGGACGACCAGAATGGGTTTGTCGTAGGGGAGCACCCATCCACCCATTCCCAGCCTCGCGGTGCTTATGCTGTAAGAGCCCTTGACGTGCCCCGCTCCGAAGGAGGGCGGCGGCCTGGTGTCTATAACCACTCCTCCCGCGTCCGCCATCTCCTTAAACTTCTTGGGGGTCAAAGCCCGGGGGTTGGGCCCGCAGCCGACGAAGGGCGCGCCCTCCACGTTATACTTCTCCATCATGTGGAAGTAGGGGGTGTAGTGGTGGTCCTCGTTGACCTTGTGGTCGATGAACTCCTCACGGCTCATCTGGAGATGCGGGTTCATGAGCCGCTCCGCGCCGAGGGTGCTCACCTCGCGGTCCGCTATTCCTCCGCCGCAGACTGAGCCCGAGCCGTGGGCCGGGCACAGCACCACGTGATCCCCCAAGGGAAGCAGCTTCTCATAGATGCTGTCGTAGAGGTTCTCTGACCACTCCCGGCGCTTCTCTGGTCCAGCGAAGTCGGTTCTACCGGTGTCGCCGACGAACAACGCGTCCCCGGCGAAGACCATCACGACGTCGTCGCCGGTCGCTAGGTCGGTCACAGCGTAGGAAGTGCACCCCGGGGTGTGCCCCGGTGTGTGTAGCGCGGTGACCTTGAGCTTACCCACGCGAAACTCCTGTCCATCCTCTACCCTGTTGCCGTACTCGAACTCGGGCCAGGGGCCGTGATATATCTCTGCGCCGGTGAGGCTGGCAAGCTCCCTCGAGCCTATGACGTAGTCCTCGTTCCGGTGCGTCTCGAAGACATACTTGATCCTCATGGCCTCCCGCTTGGCGACACCCACGTATACCTGGCAGTCCCTCCGGGGGTCCACCACCACGGCCTCGTGGCCAGACCCGACGAAGTAAGACAGGTGAGCCACGACGCGGGACTTTATCTTCTCGAAAA
>CAZQOX010000001.1:0-24896 GCA_964594895.1 uncultured Candidatus Bathyarchaeia archaeon | reverse complement strand
AATCGATGACAAATTATTTATCCAGTACCGTTTTTGTTATACTGCGAGAAATTCACTATCCGTGTCACTAGGAATTAGCGTTTTTGGGGCGTGTTTTTATGTTCGGTGGATGACACTTTTGTATATGATTGGATCTGAAAGAGGTGTTTCTGGGGGTTCTTTCGGTGGAAGGGGCGTCTGTACGCCTTTTCTCGTCTACCCCCCCCTCCCCCCTTAGATGATGGTGTGTTTGGGTGACTTGGCGCGTCGATTTTTCTTGTTACATGGAGGTAGCATTAGTGGCTTTGATCTCCCTCATGTACCGCCTGACTTCGGCCTCCCTGAACCCCTGGTCTCCCAGCAGCCTGCAGTCGTACTCGGAGCCATGACCCAGGGCGATGGTCAGTCGGTCCAAGCCGTCCGGGTTGAAACCCAGGAGGATCTTCACAGTCAGCCTCGGGTACCTCTGTATCAGGTGCCTAAAAAGAGCCTTCTTGGCGTCAGGGGACAACCCGTTCCTCGGTTCCTCGTCCATCCAAAGCATTGATGACGGTCTTGACTTAAAAACGGGTCGAGAGTGGTTGCCTCTACTCCTCGGCGTCTTTCTGCTCGACGGCTTCCTCTATCCTCTTCATCCGTTCTTCGATGTGTCTCTGTTTGGCGAGGAGCCTGTTTAGGCGGCTCACGACCTCCTCTAGCTTCTCTTCTTCGCTCATGTGAGTGGCCCAGCAACTGATAGGCAGGCTAACATATAATTGTGGTTTATGAAACCTGTCTCCATCTCAAGTCGAAGGAGACTGGTATGGCTCAGTCATCAGGCGGCTGTGTCACTATGAACCTGCAGTACGGGTCGTCCTTGGTCAGTGTCTCCGGTATCTGCACGTCTATGTCTGGGCGGTAGGTCTGCCAGAACGCGTGGTGGAAGTGCTGGCAGTATAGCAGCCCGACGTCGTTGCACGCATGCGCTCTCCAGAGCCTCTCGTATGGGCAGAGATGCGTGTCGCTTACCAGCTTGTCGTCCGTGAAGTGGGTCCTCTCCTTCCTCGTGTCGGGGTGTCCGGGTAGGTCGTAGTGCTCGAAGAGGCTGCGCAGGTTGACTAGAAGCCCTTGCTCCTGGTGTCTCTCCTTGAGCCTCTCGCCCCGGGCCTTGCCGTACGCCTGTATGGCGCGGATGAGAGCCTTCTCGCCCGCCTCGCCGAAGCTGTCCACCATCTCCCTGGCGAAGGTGCAGTACATGAGGGCCCAGAGGTCCCCGAACTCCGCGATATCCTTCTCAGAAACCATTCCCAGTCTCAGAAGAATAACTTCTACGTGTTTAAAACATGTAGCGTAAAAACCGAAAAGCCAGCAACGTCAGTAGGGCTGATGTGAGGAGTCGTGAAAAAAGGCCGCTACGCTACAAATACCGTCTGCGGCGTTTTCTCGATTTGATCAATGGGGCTCTGAAGCATCTCCAAGTAGCATGTGAAGCATATCTCGCCTATCTCCGGATCGTACCCCTTGAACCCCCGGATGGGCTCCCCGCATCTACCACACAGCTCTACCATAATCGACACCCGATACAGATGAGCAGACCACGGATTTATCGCTAAATAGGTGTGCGGCGCATACAGACAACGTACCCGTATACCTTCATATCGGGCCGTTACGTCCAATTCATGACTGGGATATGGACAGGGCAATCATACTGGTTGATAACGGCTTCGAGGACGTCGAGCTCCTGTACCCCTACTACAGGCTTCAGGAGGCGGGCTACGAGGTGGAGGTCGTGGGCCCCAGGGCCGACGAGACGTACAGCGGCAAGAAGGGCGGAAGCGTAAAGTCCACGAAGGAGCCGGGTGACATCGACGTCAACGACTTCAAGGTGCTCGTCATCCCTGGGGGCTGGGCCCCCGACCGGATGAGGACCAAGGAGGAGATGGTGAGGCTGGTCAGAGACGCCGACAGCGGCGGACTGGTCATCGGAGCCATATGTCACGCCGCCCAGATGCTCATAGAGGCGGAGGTCGTGGAGGGCCGCAGGCTCACGTGTGTGCGGAGCGTCTCGACCGACGTGAAGAACGCTGGCGGGGTCTACGTGGACGAGCCCGTGGTCGTCGACGGCAACCTGGTGACAAGCCGCTTCCCGCCGGACATGCCGGCCTGGCTCCCCGCGATCCTCAAGCAGCTTGAGTAGCCCCCATTTTTTCAGTTAGGGTTAAATGAGAGGCCCCTGTTCAGTATCGCCGTTGAAGGGATTTGGCCACACTCAAACCCATCCGCGAGGAGAAGCAGATACTCTACTTGGCCGTGGTTACGGCTCTCCGAGGGATGATAGATAACCTCAGGGTCGTCGTATGGCAGCCCTATGCGCTGAGCCTCGGCATCTCCATTAGAAGCATCGGAGCACTCGAGAGCCTCATGGACCTGGCCAAGATTGTCGTCCAGCCTGTGCTTGGGGCCGCCTCGGACGTCTACGGTAGGAAGCCATTTCTGATCACTAGGGACGCCCTCATTCTCCTTTCCGGCTTATGCTTCTTGTTCGCACGATCGTGGCTTCTCCTCGCTGTGGGCATGACGCTGTTAGGGTTAAGCGTAGCCATGATCCCGGTGTGGCAGGCGGTGGTGACCGAGTCTGCGAGGAGCAACGAGCTAGGAAGAGTCTACAGCATCCTGGGGAGCTGCTACATGGCGACAGGGCTCCTCGGTACCCTCGCCGCGGGGTGGCTGGCGGATAACGTGGGCTATAGAATGGTTTTTTCTCTCGCGACTTTCTTCGCGTTCACGTCGCTGCTGGTGACGGTGCTCAAGATCGGGGAGACCCGGGAAAGAGCGTCCTCGGCGTCTTTCACCTTGAGCCAGGTATGGGGATCGCTGCTGGACACGTTCAGGCCGCCCAAGTACCTCTGGGGTTTCTACGTAGCAATGTCTGTCGACCTCTTCGCGTTCAGCGTGGGCTGGAGGCTCATCAACGGGCTGCTGACGGACGCGTTCAGCTTCACACCCGGGATGCTCGGGTTGATGACAGCGGTGAACGCGGGGACCATGGCGCTGTTCCAAGTCGTCCTCGGCAGGTATCTGGACAGGGTGGGCTACGTGAAGTACCTGGTTATAAGCCAGGCGCTGTCATGCATACTGCTCGCTTCGCTGCTGCTCAACCAGAGCTTCCCCGTGACGATGGCGGCGAACGTGCTGATGGGCTTCAGCGCCGCGTTCTGGGCTCCAGCCGAGCAGGCGTGGATAGCGCAGAACGTGGACCCGGAGGAGAGGGCGAAGTCCATAGGCGGGTACGCGACCTTCAGGGGCCTAGTGGCGCTCCCCGGACCCTTGATAGGAGGCATACTCTACGACGCCTACGGCTACCACATGCCTATGCTTGTGAACCTGGTGCTGGCGGTGATTGACGTTGGTCTGCTCGCCTTCCTGGTGAGAGACCGTGTGAGGCCCGATGAAACGGTTTAACCGATCCTCTTGAGCTCGAATATCACAGGGTTGTAGCCGTCTGGGCACGCGTGCCTCGCAACCCTGGACCCGTCATCTGACACCGCGAAGGCTACGTCGGCTCCATGGGCTAAGGCGTATATCTTGGGCAGCGTCGAGTACAGTGCGTGTAGACAGATTCTCCCTTCTATCTCGTGGGTGTCCCAGTCGAACACTATCTCGTCGCCGACTCTGTGCCCGGCTTCGCAGTGACCCTCTTGACTGATGACCCTTGCCTCCACTTTCACCATGCATGCTGCTTGTTAATGGCTGAATATAATTATTCAGTCAGCGTTAGATGCGTCCAGTTTTTATCGAGGCACAACATCAAGTAACAAGTCTATTTGGGTGCGGTTCTGTGGGGCTGAAGGAAAGTGTCGACGAAGTCAGGGAGTTTCTCTCCAGGCAGAGCCATAACTACTGGATGATGATCGTCCGCAGCGGCGGCGCCATGTTCCTCTTCAACCTCACGGGCAACTACAGCAGCATATACACGAAGGCACTGGGCGCCGACAACATCATGATAGGCTACCTGAGCAGCGTAAGCTCCTTCATAAACATGATCATAAGCATGCCCGTCGGCTGGGTGGCCGACAACCACAACCTGAAGAGGGTGATGGGCGCAGGGATGGTCCTCCACGTCGTGATGATAGGTCTCTACGCCTTCGCCCAGGACTGGCGGTGGATACTGTTAGCCATGGTCGTCAACCCCTTCACCATGTCTCTCATGTTCCGGAGCCAGCAGATCATAGTGATAAACGGGCTCAAGCCGGAGGACAGGGCCACCGGGCTGGGGTTCAGGATGATAATAGCCCAGATACTGGGCCTCATAAGCCCCGTGCCGGCCGCCCTTCTCGTCAACCACTTCGGCGGCCTCAACGTAGAAGGGATCAGGCCCCTCTTCATCATTCGCCTCGTGGGGATGCTCGGCGTCTACGGCTACGTCTACATGAGGCTAACCGACGTTCTCCCGCAACCAAGAAAGGACGCAAAGGTGGGCTTCCTCGGCGACATGGCTGAGGTCATGAGGGGAGGCAGGAAGCTGAAGATGATGATCGTCGTCGGGGCGCTGGGGGCGCTCGTCTGGAGCATCATGGAGAACTTCGTGTTTCTATACGCGGCGGAGGTGAAGGGCGCGGATGAGCTGGTCCTCGGGCTCATGACGACTGTGCAGATAATATCGGCGATCATGTTCTCGGTCCCCATGAACCGGCTCGCCGACACCAGGGGGAGGAAGTTCGCGTTCATCTCCGTGAGGCCCGCGCTGTGGCTCAGCTTCATAATAGTCGTGTTTACCAGACACCCGTACTGGCTGCTTCCGGCTTGGTTCCTCAGGGGGATCGCGTTGAGCAGCAGCGCATACGATACGCTCATGATGGAGATGGTTCCACCCGAGCAGAGAGGCAGATGGCTGGGGATAAGCAACACGTTCAGCGCCCTGGTGAGGGTCGGGGCGCCTATCTTGGGGGGCTACCTGTACAACAGCAGCTACCCGGCCCTCATATTCGTCATACCGCTCGTCGTGGACATGGTGTTCAGGATACCCATCATGCACTTTTTGGTGCCTGAGACCTTAAACCATGATTGACCCCTTAGGCTTGGCTAACATTTTTTAACGTTAGTTCCCTGAACATCATGTGGTTTTGCATTGAAACTTGGGATGAAGATAAAGGACCTCATGAAGAGAGATCCACTGGTGGTGAAACCCTCAGAGGGTCTAGCCGCCGTGTCGAAGAAGATGGTGGAAAAGGGGAAGGACGTCGTCGTCGTGATGGACGAAGGCTTGGTGATGGGGCTGGTGACCGCTGAGGAAATATTCTTCGCCATAAGCTGCTACGTGCTGGGCAAGAACATGTTCGAGGAGATGCCCATGGAGGTCCGGGACAGGAAGGTCGCGGAGCTCATGAGGAAGCCATCCGCCATGGAGTTCATGGAGGCGTGCGGCCTCACCGGCGCCAACACGTGCATCGTCCTCGGCGAGGAAGACAAGGCAGTGGACGCCATAAGGGTCATGGCCATCGGCGGTGTGGACCATATACTCATCATCGGCGACGAGGGCATAGCCGGCACCCTTAGCGAGGCCGACCTCATAAAGGCGCTGGCGTAACATCAACTTTTTAACACCGCCATTTTCCGACACATGTTTTATACAGTCCAAGCCAGAGTCTTCAACGATAGGTTTGACAGACAAAGATCAGCCTGAGCTGCGGGACTGGATAGAGCACATAGCCCCCAAGTACATGCGGGAAGGGAAGATGCCCGGGTTCAGCATAGCCGTCGTGAGGGAGGGAGAGACGGCGTACTCTCAGGGCTTCGGGGCCCGAGACCCCCAGAGAAACCTCCCAGCCACGCCGGACACCCTCTACGGCATCGGCAGCATCACCAAGAGCTTCGTAGCCATCGGGATCATGCAGCTCGTCGAGCAGGGCAAGCTTAGCGTCGACGACCCCGTCAAGAAACATGTACCCTTCAAGCTGGGGCTACCGGGGAACCCCATAAGGATACGTCACCTGCTGACCCACAGCCTGGGGCTGCCGAGCCTGGCGACGTCCAGCGTAGCCCTCTACAGGGGCGTAGGCGCCGACACGGGCATCCCCTGGGGCAGCGCCGAGGACTTCTACAGGCTCGTGAACGGGGCGCAGGACGAGCTGGTGGCGCCCCCCGGGGAGAGGTTCTTCTACCATAACGCTGCGTGGAGGATGCTTGGCCACGTGATCCAGGAGAAGTCCGGGATGCCGTTCCACAGGTACATAAAGGAGAAGATACTTGAGCCCCTAGGCATGACGCGGTCGACCCTCGACACCGCCGAGTTCTACGCAGACCCCGACCACATAGTGCCTCACTGGAAGAAGCCGGACGGAGCCGTGGAGCCCAGCAGGTTCCCCTACCCCAACCCCGACGACAACCCCGGCTTCAGCTTCATAGCGGCGGCGGGGGGCATAGCCAGCAGCGTGAACGAGATGGCGAAGTACCTCAACGCCCAGATAGAGAAGGGCGCCTACCCAGGCGGGAGGCTCGCCAGCAGCGAGTCGTTCCAGAAGATGCAGACGCTGCACATCCGTCGCCCAGACGGCTACTACGGCGAGTACGGCTACGGGTACGGCCTGGGGGTCACGCCCAGCTTCCATGGGCACAAGATGGTGAGCCACGGCGGCAGCATACTGGTCTCCACGGCGTACATGGCGTTCCTGCCGGACGCCGAGATGGGGGTCGTGATGATGGGTAACAGCGCGAGCCTGCCCTACGAGGACGTAGCCGAGGGCGTGTTCGCCGTAATGCTGGGCATGGACCCTTACGAGGCCGTCCCGAGGCTGGCCATCAAGAGTCGCATGGATCGGCTGACGGGGGCGTACGAGATCTATAAGGGCATCGAGCGTGTGCGCGTGGTGAAGAAGGCTGGGATGCTCTACTTGGAGACCAAGACGCCGTTCGCCGAGACGCTTCAGCCCCTGATCCCCGAGGACCCCTCGCTGGAGTCCACGGTGTTCTACACGTTGATGGATGGCGCCAAGTCTCCGGTGGAGTTCGTGGTCCACGAGGACGGCCACGTGGACCTTTTCGTGGAGAGGTACTGCTTCCACAAGGCACTTGGTTAACCTTTTTATCGATTCACACGACGTTTTTTTCAAATTTTTAAATAAGCGGTTGGAACCCCTAGGGGACGGACAACTGGAGCATCTATGGCGGCGTCACCAACAAGCATGAGTGGATCCAGGTGAGGAGCAACCCGAATGCCGAGTACCCCGAGGTCATCGTGGCGACGGCGGACTCCTCAAACAACCTGGTGGTGACGACGTGGGACGGAGCCACGCTGCAGGATCAGACCGTGATCACGACGGAGTCTACTGCGCTGTACGAGGCCTACGAGCTGGCGTTCACCTACAACCCATAGCAATAAGTAAAGCAGACTCATGGTGCTACACGGTGTCTACTTGGCTGAGGACGATAGAATCCTTGCGGAGCTCGTGAAGATCAGGGAGGCGTTGACGGCGAAGCCAGCCGCGCCGCCGCCGGAGCCGCGGGGGCTCTGGATGGAGTTCGTCGACTTCATCAACAAGTACGGTGTGGTTGGGCTGGCCATCGGGTTCATCATAGGCAGCGCCTCGAAGGACCTGGTGAACGCGCTGGTGGCGGACATACTGATGCCTGTGATCACGTTCTTCATACCTGGCGGAGCGTGGAGAGACGCTACGCTGACGGTGGGACCCGTGGTCCTGTTCATGGGACACTTCGCGGGGGCGCTGCTGGACTACCTGATCATCGCGTTGATCGTGTTCTGGTTTATGAGGGAGCTTAAGAGGACGAGCCTCAAGTAGCCTCTTTTTTCAGGTAGGTAAACGAAATGAATCCAATTAGCAGGATAGATTACGTACACATCCATATCACAAATTATTGAATGACGAGGCGATCACTGTTACGTTGAGAAACTTCTATGAACGCCACGTGTATAGCATAGCCTTAGACGGTTGCTGGCGCTCCGTGAATGGGCATGGATTTTCATGAGCACTCTTTTGATAAACTTATCCGGAGCCTCCGTCATGGTTCCTTTGACGGAAAATGATGGCGGAGGAAGTGCTGTCATGGTACAAGGAGCAGCAGGTGGTCTACATCGCGACGGCTGATGGTCTGCAGCCCCGCGTACGCCCCATGACACTCATCAAGATGGGCGAAGGTTTCTACATGATCACGGGCGCCCGGGGCGGGGTGCAAGCCAACAAGCTGGTCCAGATCAGGGTGAACCCAAGGGTCGAGTACTATATGACGCTGGAGGGCGACGCTGGAAACGGCTTCATACGGGGTGAAGGTGTGGCCACCGAGGTAGAAGACAAGGATACCAAGACGAGGGTCTACGACCTGATCGGCTGGGCCAAGAACTTCTTTGACACCGTCGACCACCCTGACTACGTGCTCATCAAACTAGAGCACACGGGCTTCAGCTACCGGAAGCCCGGGGAGTACGATATCCACCGCGTCCCTGTAGAGTAGGCTCTATTCTTTACGGATTCTCAAGGTCTCGGGGACGGAGTACAGCAGAGGGGTCCTGACAAGCAGATCTATCACCGTTATGGCGATGAACACCCACTGGGGCCCGAGCCGCTCCCATATCAGGCCTCCGATGATGGGGGCTGGTATGCTGGCTAGGCCGGTGAAGAGGCCTATCAGGCCGCGCCACCGGCCCAGGCACTCGGGGGGCACCAGCTCGGGAGTCATGGAGCCGTAGCTGAAGGTGGCGATCATCCTGAACCCCATGAGGAACCCGGCGAGCAGCAGCCACCCCGGGGTGGGCGCAAGTATCAATGCGAGGTTGGCGGCGCTGACCAGCGGTATGAGTATGTAGAAGGCCTTCTTCCGCCCCATCCTGTCTGCGAACCTGCCTATGACGGTGCTGAAGATGGCTTCCGTGACGAGGGTCGCCGTGGCGAAGCCGCCTATGATGTACTGGCTGGCGCCTTTGACGTCGTAGATGTATGGGTATCTGAACGTGGAGAGCATGGTCATCGTGAACGTGTTGACGCTCTGGAAGAGAATCCACCGCTTGACCGCCGTGCCCCGCCTGAAGACCTCGCCGAACTCTGCTGCCACATCGAGTCCCTTCGGCGCGCTGTTGGGCCTCTCCACGTCGGTGAGGTTCCTGTAGACGTAGAGGAAGAGCATCAGCCTGGCGGCGAACTGTATCCAGTACAGGTCACGGATGCCCCGGGTGGTTATGCCGCCGAACAACGTGATGAGGACGGCAGCACCGGTGGGGGCGAGTATGGTCGGCAGGGCGCCGGTTCCCTCACACAGCGCCTTCCCCGTGGCCCTGTCCCGGTGCGGCAGGCTGAGGTCACAGATGATGACGCAGGAGCCGACCATCATGCCGAGCCCCGAGAGGAGGATGGCGAGAGATATCACCTGCCAGCTCGGCGCCAAGGCGTAGAGGAGAGGCACGAACACCAGCATGCCGACGCCGAAGAGGTAGATCTTCCTGAGGTTGAAGCGGTCGCGGATGATGCCCAGCGGTATGGATATGAGGGCTTGGGCGACGCCCAAGACGCTGTTGACCGCGCCCAGCTGCACGGGTGAGGCGCCGAGGAGGGTGATGTAGATGTTGGCGTACTCGAGGGTGAGCTCGTTGAAGAACCTGTTGAAGATCTGGCGGGTCACGACGGTCCTCCAGTTACGTTTCTGGCGCCTCCAGACCCGCCCGAGCTCCCTTATGAAAGCCGCAGCCAATTTAGTCTAGCCTAAGATGATCCGAGTGGATATAACGTTTGAGATCGCAGACGCTTAAGAGGACTAGCCCAAAGTAGCCACATAGGATACAAACATCATTTTCCTCTAGCATTAAAAAAAATCATTTAATCCGCATTCAGACGATGTTTGGGGCAGCTCAGCGTCGGATTCTTGCAGCGTCTCCTACAATAATCATCAGCGTCTTAACCAAGCAGAGCCGCGTGTACGGTGACATCCTTCGAAAGCCATTCGATTAGAATCGTTCTAGGCATAAGAATTGCATCACCCAATGAATTTGGGTGTCTGCTACGATACTCTGTAGATGGTTGTGGCATTATCCTACTTGCATATCTATCGAGTAGTCCTTAAGCTGAGTAGAGCCGGCGACGACGTTGCCCTCAGCGTCCTTGATGATTGAAGCTCTGAGAACATACGACCCCGCTCCAAACATGAATGGATTATTGAAGACATATTCTGCTTCACCGTAGATCTGTTTCTCGGATGAACTACTGCCCACACTTAGAACGTCGCTCCATACCCTCAGCACGAAGGTGCCGTTGAAAGGATCGCCGTTGATGTAGTGAATACTTATAGAGCCTTCGATGTTTGTGTTTGTTTCGTAGACAAGTTTGGTAGTCGTGAGATTAACCTCCAGACCGTTCACGACGAAGTACGTCCAACTCAAGACCCTGATGTTGTTGTACTCGTTCCACAACTTGAAGTAGCTCTCCTGAAGCGCATCATAGTCTTCCTCGAGTTCGCTTACCTGGTACTCGAGATCGCCGACTTGGTCCTCGAGCTCAGAGACCCTGTCTGTGGAGTCGTTCAGCTCCTGGGTCGCGTCCTCGTAGTCCTCCAGCAGCTCGTCGTATATGCTCCTAAGGACCGCGTCGTTCTGGAGGATCTCGTAGACCTCCGTGACCCGCGCCAGATCGTCTTGAATCTTGGTGTAGTTCCCCTGCAGCACGGCGACCTGCTGCTCCAACGCCGTCACCGTGGCGCTCTGATCATCTATCGTCTCCTGGAGGCTGCTGATCTTGCCTGACGACAACACGTCGTTGACCTGGTATCCCAGCATCAACCCCACTAGTAGGGTCACCAACGCTATGTTCCACGGGTTGAAGAGCTTACGCGCCTTAGCAGACATACAAATCCAGTATACATCATAATTATGAGAATATGAACTTGAGGGTAAAGCGCTAGGTATCTGGGCTAAGTAGCGGCTCTATATATTTGTGCACGGGCACCGTTTGTATGAGCCGATGACAACGTTCGCCTCTGTGCCTATTATCCCGTCGATGCTCAGCTTCTTCTCCATGAACCAGTTGAGTTCCTGCATGTCCTTGAAGATGACTTCGACGAAGATGTCCCACCCCCCGGTGGTCCTGTACATGACCTGGATGTCGGGGTGGTTCTCGAGTTCATTCACTATTTCTTGAAGCTGTTGAGGGTTTACTTTGAGCCCTATGAAAGCCTTGATGAAGTTACCTATCTTGTCGTAGTCGATGAGCACGTGGAACTGCTTTATTATCTCTTCCTTCTGCATCCGTCTCACGCGTTTCCTTATGGTGGCGTCGCTGACGTCTAGCTCGCGTGCGATTGCCTTGAACGGCTTGCGGCCGTCCCTGCTCAGAGATCGAAGTATCTGCAGATCAAGTCGATCTATCCGCATTTTCTTGCACTTCTCGTTTAAAGAGGTTTTGGACTATGCAGCCTCGTTTACACGATTCTGCAATATGGAACCCATTCTCTTTTAAAATAATTATAGTAAACATAGTATATATAGTTCTCGTTTCGAGGGTGGTTTCACGGCGTTCATGTTACGAGGAACACCCCTATATTCCTATGATGGTACGAAACGCGAACTTTTATGCCTCCAATAGCTCCAATAACTGGAAAACTAATCCAGTAATAGAATGCGAGGCGAGCTTGATCTACCAGACCCTCACAGAGCTCTGGTATTTCTGAGAGTGGACTCCAAGATAGAGAACATGCTAAAGAACGAGATACTAAGCCTAGAGGGCGTCAAGGAAGCCCACTACATCTACGGACCCTATGACATGTACGTCGATGTAGAAGTTGACGACATAGACCAGCTGCAGAACATAGTGCTCAACAAGATACGGAACCTCTACGGTGTAATTTCCACGACGACCTGTTACGTCGCCGAGTGAGATTGGGTCAGGTACTCGTGGATGGCTCTCGCAGCCCTCCTTCCGGCCCCCATGGCGCTTATCACAGTCGCGGCTCCGCTGACCACGTCTCCGCCGGCGTAGACGGCGTCGATGCTCGTCTTCATCGTCTCCTCGTCGGTGACTATGGTGCCCCACCGGGTCACCTCTAGCCCTTCGGTCGTCTGCTGTATTAAGGGGTTGGGGGTCTGCCCTATCGCCACCACCACGTTGTCCACCTCCATGAGGAACTCTGAACCCTCCACCTCTATGGGCCGCCTCCTCCCTGAGTCGTCCGGCTCCCCCAGCTTCATCCCGATGCACTCCATTTCTGTGACGTAGCCCCTGTCGTCGCCGATGAACCTGACCGGGTTGTTCAAGAGCCTGAATATTACGTCTTCATCCTCGGCGTTCTCTACCTCCTCCTCCCTGGCCGGGAGCTCCTCCCTGCCCCTCCGGTACACTATGTAGACGTTCTCGGCGCCCAATCTCTTGGCGCACCGAGCAGAGTCCATGGCCACGTTCCCGCCACCGATGACCGCCACGTTCCTCCCCACCGTGATGGGGGTCCGGTACTCGGGGAACCTGTACGCCTTCATCAGGTTGGTCCTGATCAGGAACTCGTTTGCCGAGTAGATCCCCTTGAGGTTCTCGCCGGGGACGTTCAGGAACCTGGGGAGCCCGGCGCCGCTCCCTATGAAGACCGCTTGGAAGCCGCTCTCGAAAAGCTCTGAAATTGTGTGGAGTCTGCCTATGGTGGCGTCGAGGTGTATCTTTGCCCCTAGGCTCTTGACGTAGTCTACCTCCGCCTGCACTATCGCCTTGGGTAGCCTGAACTCGGGTATGCCATACATCAGTACTCCGCCTGCTTCGTGGAGGGACTCGAAAACCTCCACATCGTAGCCTCTCATCAGGAGGTCAGCCGTCACCGTTAACCCTGCGGGTCCCGCGCCTACGACGGCCACACGGCCAAGTCTTTCACCCTTAACAGGTTTAGAGGGTTCTCCATGCTTTCTTTCGTAGTCTGCGGCGAACCGCTCAAGTCTACCGATGGCCACCGGTTCACTTCTTACGCCGAGGACGCAACGTTTCTGGCACTGGTTCTCCTGTGGGCACACGCGGCCGCAGATGGCTGGCAGGGCGTTGGTTTCCTTTATCTTGGCGGCTGCCTCGACGTATTTTTCTGTCTTGATGAGCTCTATGAAGCTCGGGATGTCGACGTCGACCGGGCATCCCTTGATGCACTGGGGGTTCTTACAGCCGAGGCACCTGGACGCCTCCTGGACGGCCTGTTCCTCGGTGTAGCCGAGCGCGACCTCGTCGAAGTTGTTCACACGCTCCTCCGGCGTCTGCTTGGGCATCTCCACCTGTGGGACGTCGAAAGCCATCACACGATCCTCCTCTCATGGAGAACCATGGCGATCTTCTCCTGGGCGGTATAGTACCTCATCCTTGAGATGAGCTCGTCGAAGTCGACCAGGTGGCCGTCGAACTCTGGGCCGTCTATGCAGGCGAACCGCGTCGCCCCGCCTACGGTTACCCTGCACGCCCCGCACATCCCTGTGCCGTCAACCATTATCGGGAAGAGGGCCACTCTGGTAGGTATACCCAGCGGCCTCGTTGTCTCCGCGACCAGCCTCTGCATGGAGGTGGGTCCGAACGTGAATACCCGGTCAAAGCTGGTCTCCTTGAACACTTTCTCCAGTAATTCCGGTAGGTTGACTCCGTTTGCAGCGTCGTCGGTGGCTACGAGAACGTTCTTGCTTACGCTCTCAACCTCATCTAAGAGGAACAAGTGGTCTTCGCTCGGGACACAGATGACGTTGGTTACTTCGTTGTCTGCCTCGTGGAGCCTCTTCGATAGATAGTAGTTGGCTCCCTGAAACACTCCTCCAGCGATACAGAGGACGTTTCCATACTCTTCGATGGGTATCGCGTTTCCGAGGGGCCCGGAGAAGTTGAGTATGTCGTCTCCCTCGCCAAGGGCTCCTAACTCTTTGGAGGAGGCTCCCACCTCCGCGAAGTATATGGTTACTGTTCCTTCGTCGGGCTCTGTTCCCGCGATAGTCATCGGCATTCTCTCGCCTCTCTCGTTGCTCCTGATGATCACGAACTGTCCCGGCTCCGCCTTCTTCGACACGGCCGGTGCGTATACCTTGAACATGTTGATGTTTGGCTGTATCTCCTGTTTCTCGGTTATCCTGTACACGCCGTCACCCTCCAGCCGCTGCCTCTACCTCTATCTCCTTGAACGCTCGGACCGTCTCGCGTTCGATCTTCCCAAGCCGCTTGATCCTCTCGGTGAAGCTCCGCATATACTCTGCGAACTCCCTGGGCATTCCTGCGCTGCAGAAGAGCATCTCAAGCCTGTCGCCGCTAATACCTAGGACCTCTATGGCCTTCTTCTCTACTTCGACCCTCCTCTCTGCGATTATGTTGCCGTCTGTGTAGTGGCACTGCTCCTTGAGGCACCCTATCACTATTACTCCGTCGGCGCCGCTGCTGAACCCCTCATATATGTGTCTGAAGTCGACCCTGCCAGTACATGGCACCATGAGTATGCGGACGTTGGCCGGGTAGCTGAGCCTCATCACACCCGCGTAGTCGGCCGCCGCGTAGCTGCACCACCTGCACGCGAAAACCAGCACAGTCGGGTTTGATGAGTCATCTACATTCATCCCTGGTGTCCGCTGCATGAGGGCTCTGACGGCGGGCACAAGCTGTTTGTCCTTGAAGTATCTCAGCTGCATGGCGCCCACCGGGCACTCCACCGTGCAGACGCCGCAGCCTTTGCACGCCGCCTCGATCACGTGGGGCTTCCCCGAGGGCATCCACTCGATGGCGTCGAAGGGGCATCCGCTGGCGCACGCCCCACAGCCTACACAGAGCTCCGGGTCGAGGACTGCACTGACTGCGTCTATGCTGATCTCACCCAGCCTCATGGGTATGGCTGCCCGTGAAGCCGCGGCGTATCCCTGGGTGACGCTTTCCGCGATGTTCTTTGGTGCGTGGGCTGTCCCGCAGAGGTAGATGCCGTCGGACGAGAAGTCGACGGGCCTCATCTTGGGGTGTGCCTCGAGGAAGAAGCCGTCTGAGCCCAGTGGGACCCTCAGCAGCTTAGCCAAGGCTCGCCCCTCCTCGTGCTGCACGAGAGGGGTGGAGAGGACGACCAAACCTGGCTGCAGCTCCACATCCGATCCCTGAAGCGTGTCGTAGACACTCAGATTGATGCCTCCGCTCTGAGCCGATACCTCCGGCGGCCTCTCCGGGACATAGTTGATGAACTTGACCTCCTTGCTGAGGGCCTCCCTGTACAGCGCCTCCAGCTCGACCCCGTATGCCTGAAGCTCCCTGTAGAGTATGTGGATATCCGCGTCTGGGTTGAGCTCCTTCAGCCGTATGGCGTTCTTAAGCGCCACGCCGCAGCATATTCTCGAGCAGTATGTCCTCCCTTTCTCCTCCATGCTGCCGACGCACTGGATGAAAGCCACATGGTCTGGAACCTTGAACGAGCCTTCACGGAGCTTTTCCTCGAGCTCAAGCTGTGTGACTATGTTGGGGGTTTCGCCGTAGGAATAGTATCCGTCGGGGGTGAAGACCTCTGCACCGGTGGCTACGATGATGGTTCCCACCTCGGTGGAGAGATGATTCTTGTTTGATTTGATGCCGACGTTGAAGTGGCCTATGAAGCCGCTGACGTCCACGACCTTGGATGACGTGAAGAGCTGTATGTTGTCGTTGCTTCGCACCGCGTCGATCATGGGTGCGAGGAACTCCTCTGCGTCTTGGTTGGTGGGAGATAAGTCGAAAAGTTTCTTCACTAGGCCTCCGGGCTCGCCCTCCTTCTCTACTAGTATGACTTGGAAGCCTTGTTCCGCCAGGGCGAGCGCAGCGGTCATCCCGGCCACGCCGGCCCCCACCACGAGGGATGTGGGTGTGACGTCGATCTTTCTCCTCTCCTCGGGCTCTAGGTAAGTTGCCTTCGCCACCGCCATGTGGACCAGCTGTTTTGCTTTCGCCGTCGCGGCGTCCTTGTCCCCGTGGACCCATGAGTCTTGTTCACGTACGTTGACCATCTGGAAGAGGTACCTGTTGAGCCCCGCCTCCTCCACGGCCTCCATGAACAGCTGTTCGTGGGTTCGTGGGGTGCACGCGGCGACGACGACCCTCTCCAGCCCCTCCCTCTCGATGGCCTCCTTGATGTGGTTGATGCCCTCGGAGCTGCAGGTGTGGAGGTTCTCCTCTACGTAGTATACCCCAGGTATCCTGCGGGCGTACTCGGCGACGCTGGGTACGTCGACCACCCCGGCTATGTTGGTTCCGCAGTGGCAGAGGAACACCCCAATCTTCGGGGCCTCTTCTCCGTTCATCTTTCCGTCTCTCCCGTGTTCTTGTTGGCGATGACCGAAACCATTGACGCTGCTCCACTGGCCTCCGCGATGGAGTCGGGTATGTCCTTAGGGCCTTGGCAGAACCCGCAGACGTAGACGCCTTCACGAGTCGTACCAACAGGGTCTCTCAAGGGCCTCGGCTGGGTGAAGAAACCGTACTCGTCCACATCAACCTTCAGGGTCTCGGCGAGACCCATGTTTCCTGGGCTCGGGGTGAGGGCCGTGCAGAGCACAACCATATCCGTCTCCGCGAAACCCGTGTCGCCGGTGTGGGTGTCCTCGTACCAGAATTGAAGCCTCCTCGTGTCGGGGTCCTCCCTGATCTCCGCCGGCTTACCCCTGACGTACTTGACTCCATACTCTTTCATGGCTCTCTCGACGAACTCCCTGAACCCTTTCCCGAAGGCCCTGAGGTCTGTGTAGTAGATGGTCACCTCCACGTCTGGGACGTGCTCTTTTGCGAGTATCGCCTCCTTCGTTGCGTGCATACAGCACACTGCGGAGCAGTAGGGGTTTCCCTCGCGTAGGCTTCTGGAGCCTACGCACTGGATGAAGGCGATGCTGTGGGGGTGCTGGCTGTTTGAAGGCCGGAGTAGCTCCCCCTCGGTGGGGCCCGTGGCCGTTATCATGCGCTCGAACTCCATGGCGGTGACGACGTCGCTGAACCTCTTGTACCCATACTCGTTGATGATGGTGGGGTCGAAGGGCTCAAGCCCTGTGGCCACGACTATGCCTGAGGCCTCTATCTCGAGGGCCTCCTCTTTCTGCTCGTAATTTATGGCCCCTGCTTCGCAGAACTTTTCACAGATCCTGCAGACGCCTCGAGTCAGGTAGAGGCAGTGCTCCGGGTCGATGCTGTAGACCAGTGGCACCGACTGCGGGAAAGGCAGATGGATGGCTTTCCTGTCGCTGAGCCCCATCTGGTACTCGTCAGGCACGTTTACGGGGCACTTCTGGGCGCATACGCCGCAGCCTATGCACTTGTCCTCGTCGACGTACCTGGGCTTCCTCGTCACCTTCACGGTGAAGTTCCCGGCTTCCCCGGAGACCTCGGTTACCTCGGAGTTGGTGAGGAGCCTGATGCGGGGGTGCCTGTAGACCTCGATCATCTTGGGCGCGAGTATGCAGATGGCGCAGTCGAGGGTCGGGAAGGTCTTGTCAAGCAGCGCCATCTTGCCTCCGATGCTCGGCGTTTTCTCGACGAGGTACACTTTGTGGCCGCCGTCAGCAAGGTCGAGAGACGCTTGGATGCCGGCTATCCCTCCGCCGATGACGACAACAGACGATTCCATCGCCTCAGCCTCCTCCAATTTTCTCGATTACCTTATCTACAGGGCTCATGTTGAAACCGAGGCCGAGCTCAGACGCATCCATGCCGAGGGCGAGTCCCAGTAGCTGGGTAACGTAAAAGACGGGGAGGCTGAGCCCCTCGTCGTGTATGATCTTGCCAACGGCGTCCTGCCTGGAGTCGAACATCTTGAAGCAGAACGGGCAGTTGGTCACGAGTCCATCGAAGCCTCGTCTCTGGACGGCCTGGATCTTGTAGCCTGTCAGCTTGAAAGCCGTCTCGTAGTCGCTGATCACCAGGGTTGCTCCGCAGCAGTCCATCTTCTCTGGGTAGTAACGCGTCTCAGCGCCCAGGGCATGGGTCACCTCGTCCAGCAGCCTGGGGTCCTCGGGGTCGTCTGTGTGCTTGAAGTCGCTGGGCCTCAACGCGTGGCAGCCGCAGTGTGTGGCGAAGCATAGCCCCGACAGCGGCGTCTCTATCTCCGTCTCTATCTCCTCGACTCCGATGTCGTCGTGAAGAACCTCTAGGATGTGTCTAACCCGTCTGTTTCCTCTGTACTCCAAGCCCTCGTTGCTCAGAGCCTCGTTGATGTAGCTCCTGAACTCCTCGTCGGAGTCAAGGTAGTGCTTCACCTCGTTCATCGAGGCGTAACAGCCGTTGCACAGGGGGAGTATGTCGAGGCCGTCCCTCTCGGCTATCGCGAGGTTCCTCGCCGAGAGGTAGAACCACGCCGAGTCGTTGAAGCTCCTCAGTGGGTAGCCGCAGCAGCTGAAGCCCTCGGGGTCGTGGAGCTCCACTCCCAGCCTGGGCAGGGTTCTTCTGGTGGACATCTCGTAGCCGTACTGCTGAGTATGTATCCAGCAGCCCAGATACAGCGCGTACCTCAACGCTTCGACTCCTCCAGCACCTTGGTCAAGCCCTTTTGGAACCCCTCCATGTCCGCTGGGCCCTCAAGGTCGGGCAGGTTAAGGTCCTCTCTCTCATAGTTCTCGAATTCCTTGTCGAATATCTCCTGGGGCAGCTGGATGGCCCCGTACCTCTTGATGGAGGCGAGGAGCATGTTAAGATCCTTGGGGTAGTCGTATCCTCTCAGCACCGCCAGGTTCTGGAGGTATATGATGATGTCGTAGGGCGTGATCTCCCGTGGGCACCTCTCCATGCATTGATGACACTGGGTGCACATCCAGATCACGTCGGAATCAAGCAGCTCGTCGATGAGGTCTCTCTGTGCCATCAACGCGATCTTCCGCGGTCTCAGCTCAAGGTATCTTGCGGCTGGGCACCCGCTGGAGCATTTACCGCACTGGGTGCACTGCTCCGCCACACCCATGTACTTTTTCTCTTTGGAGGATAAACGATTTAACGCCATCATCTGTCATACTTCAACTCCGAGCATTGATTAAATGGAAACCCCTGAGCCCATGGACCCCCTAAACCATGATCCACTATCCAGAGGAAACGTCACTCTAATTCAAACATCGGTTGTGGTCTTTTCACGGTATTGTGGATGTTAAAGTTCGTTTTTCGTACAGTTTAACAGTCATTGTCCTATTCAAGAACCGATGCTGGGTTATCTGCTATCGTAAATAGAACATGGCCTTCATTACCTTTATTTCTATTAATATTAAAAGATGCCAAAGGTTTTTAATTGATTTATGTTAATTACGTGTCGTTTTTTTTAGGTTTTTATGCTTTATATTTCTATGTGCGCGCATTAAGATACCACCTAAGTATCGACTCCGTTAACAATTTGATCTATTTCATTCATCTAGAACTCTTATATCGCGTTCGCCTTCGAATATCATGGTGGACGGGCTATTTGCAGCGAATAAATAAGACAGTTATCGTGTTAGCGTGTATCGTTTTATCCGTCCTGCTGCTATCCCTCTCCATAGACTCTCTGGGCGAGGTTCCTACCCTGGAGGGGCTTCAGACGCCCAACGTGCCCAATCTGAAGCCAGAGACACCCCCGACGCCCAACCCCGAGTCAACGAAGCTGGAGAAGCCGGACATAGAGATGGGTGAATCCGGCCCCATCTTCCGGGTGAGGGGCTCCACGGGGACGAAGTACCTGAGGCTCATGGCCTACGACAGGTATCTATCCGGGCTCTGGGGCTCCTCGCCTTCAGACCCCATCGCCTATACGGGTGAGCTTCTCTGGCCCGACATCTATGTTAACGCCTCACCCATGCGGGTCAGCTTCACAGTCGAGCCGCTGACAGATCTGGGCGTGTATATCCCTACTGCACCAAACACCATTGGTCTTAACCTCACCGACTTGGTCACCTACTACGGCGACGAGATGGTCTTCAGCTGCGAGGCGGGCGTCGACGCATACAACCTAACCTACATCAAGTACAGCTACAGCGACGAAGTCCTCAACGTGAGCGACGTCATGTATCTCCCAGACTACCTTGAGGTGCCCGAGGAGATCGAGGGCGACCTCACGGCGCTTGCCGAGGAGATAGTTGGCGACGCCTCGACGCCGTACATGCAGCTTCGGGCCCTGGAGGAGTACCTTGAGACCCACTACGACTATAACCTGACCTGCCCGGACGCTCCACCCGGCGTAGACCCCCTGGAGTGGTTCCTATACGAGAGCGGGGAGGGGGTCTGCACCGACTTCAACACGGCTCTCACCATGATGGCCAGATGCCTGAACATAACCGCGAGGCTGGTGGGAGGTTACTACATCGACCCCGAAGCCACGATACAAGACGTCTACCCGATCCAGGCTCACGCGTTCACCGAGGTCCCCTTCGAGGGCCTCGGCTGGATAATCTTCGACGCCACGCCGGGCGCGGACCTGCTGTCCATGATCGAGGAGTTCGGAGGTTTCAACGAGACAGGCGGGCTTCCTGGGCCCTCCATCGACGACGGCGGAGAGTTACCCGTCGAAGGCGAGGTACCTACGACAGGTGAAGAGGTATTCAGGATCTACGGGGCCACAGGCTCACCCTACTTGAGGGACGGCGTCGGCGACTACTACAACGGCTCATGGTACATGCACGGCTCCACCCCTGTCCCGTACTGGGGCCAGTACGTGGCATCCGTCGTAGGCAACTACAGCGGCATCCAGGAGCATCACTACTACGTTGAGCCGGTTCAGGCCCTTGGCGGCTTCATACCTTCGCCGCTTCACCCGTTGCAAGTCGTCGTCGACTGGAACATGACTTTCTACCCCGAGCACGAGCTATTCCGCGTGGACGAACCTTTGGCCTTGAGCTACGAGGTGCAGTCAGAGGTCTATGTGTTCAACGAGACGACTCTGGAGAAGGCTACGCCCTACAATAGCACATTGTATTTACAGGTGCCGGACACCCTAGAGACCCTGATAACTCCTTTTGCGGAGCAGATCACCCGTAACGTAGAGTCGCCGTACCTCAAGGTGAAGACCCTGGAGAGCCACCTGAAGACCAACTACCATTACAACCTCTCCTACACCCGGTCTCCAGGCGACGTAGACCCGGTGGAGTGGTTCCTGTTCCGCGAGAGGCAGGGGGTGTGCACCAACTTCAACACGGCTTTGACTCTGCTCGCCCGGAGCCTAGGCGTGCCGGCGCGGCTCGTGACGGGTTACCTGGTCGACCCCGCCGCCGAGGCCCAGTCCGTGGAGACGACTCAGGCCCACGCATACACGGAGGCTCTCTTCGACGACCTCGGGTGGATCGTCTTCGACGCGACGCCCACCGGAGAGACTTGGACGCCCGAGGAGCCTCCGAACAGAACACCGACAAACACCACGATCACGTACCAGGACGAGTACGTCCTCGTCGGCTCACGTTTCACCGTGGCAGGCACCGTCGTGGATGACCAGGGGAACGACGCCTCGGGGCTAGACGTCCTCGTCTACCTGAAGAAGGAGAAATCTGATAACGGCACCCTGGCTGGTCGCGGGGTGGTTGTCGACAGCAGGTTCAACGTCACCTGTCTCTTCCCCGTCGGTCTCCCGGGGGGAGAGTACAACGTGGACGCCCACACGCTGGGGAACGAGGTGTACATGGACTCGTGGAGCGATCCGCCGATAGTGAGCTACATGGAGACCGAGTTCACGATCGACGTGCCCGAGAAGGTCGTCACCGGTCAAGCCTTCAACATATCCTGCACTCTGGTGGAGAAGCAGACCAGCAGATCCCTCGCCGAAGCCCAGTGCACAGTCTCCGCCGGGGCAGAGACCTACAACAGGGTCACCGACGGCGAGGGACGCATTCGAGTCACGGTGCTCCTCGCTGAGCCAGGCGCATTCGAGGTGAAGATGACGTACGGGGGCGCTGAGTATCATCTCGGGGCATCCGCGAGCACATACGTCGAGTCGGTTCCCCTCACCATCACCCCCACGAGAGACATCGCGTTGGTCCGGGGCGAGAACTCGGTCATCAAGGGCAGGGTCCACGCCGACGAGGTCCCCGGCGACTCCGAGGCCCTGACCCTCCGCCTGGAAGGCAAGGAGATCTCCACGGTGACTAACGAGGTGGGCGAGTTCTTCATCTCCTACAGGCCGCCCATCGACCATGAGCTGGGTGATGTCCCCCTGGAGTTCACTCTCCACAGCAACCAGCAGAGGGTAGATGCTTCCGCCGTCGTGAAGGCGAGGCCGCAGATCGGCTTCGAGTCGAGACAGGAGGTTCAGGCCGGGCGGCAGAACGTCGTAAGAGCCGTGCTCAGGGACGACCACGGCGAGTCTCTGGGGAGCAAACCCTTGACGCTCCTCTACCGCTGCGGCGAACTCGCCGGGAACCTCACGGCAACAACTGACGACGCAGGCGTGGCGGAGTTCAGTTTCAAGCTTTCCGAGCCGGAGGGCAATACCGTGACGTTGTCCGCTACGTATCGGGGGGAGGGTCTCTACACGGCTGCCTCAGCCATGACCACTCTGACGGTGCTCACGCCGACACGTTTCCCTGTGCTACAGGCTGCGGCCGTTTTCCTCGGCCTCGCGTGTGTAGGCGCCCTAGTCTACATGCGTATGAAGGGGACCGAGGCGGCGCCGCCGGAGAAGCCTACGAGCGTGGCTGAGTCGGAGACCGGGTCGACCCGGCTGACCATCTCGCTGCCCCAGATACGGGCCCCGTTCCCCAACGTCTGGGGCGTCGACGAGGAGCTTGAGATCTCTGTGAGGTTGACCACTGTCGAGGGCCACCCGATAGTGAACGCCCAGGTAGACATGGAGGTAGACGGTGAACCCCGAGTGGTCTACACCGGTGAAGAGGGTTCGGCTTTGACCACGACGATCAAGGCGTCGACTGGGAGCCTGAAGATATCTGCCAGTTACCGCGTCGAGGAGCTGAACACCGAGCTCGACGTGAAGACAGTCGACTACCGTGAGGAGATCATCGGCCTATTCAACGCCAAGTTCAGGGACGCGCGTGAGAGGTTCGACAAGATCAAGGACAACTACACTGCGCGTGAGCTCTTGGGCTACCTTAAGACCCAGACGCCGGCGGAGACGCATGGCGCGCTCGGGGAGATGACCTTCATATTCGAGGAGGCTAGCTACAGCCTCCACCCGATAGCGAGGGAGAGCTACGAGAGCTTCTACCTCGCCAAGAACGAGTTCGAGGAGGCTTTATATGGAGAAGAGAGTTAAGGAGATCGTTCTGCCTTCGGTAGTATACGTCGCGTTACTAACCGTGACCGTATGGTTCCTAGTGCTGCAGGAGACCATCATACCATTGGACATCCTTGGGTACGACATCACGCTCAACCTCTCCTTCCTTGGAGCCCCCCTCATAGCTTTCCTATGCATGAAGTACTCCAGCGTCGTCGCGGACAAGCTCCTCGTCGGGAAGGCGACGGATAGGCTATCCGCCGGCCTGAACACGGTGGCTTACACCGCGTTCCTCTACTTTGTGGCCGACTGGAGCCTCGTCCCGGGCTGGGTGAAGCCCATTGCAGCCTTCCTGTTGTACGCGACGATGCTCTCGGCTCTCCATGACGTACTGAGCGTATACGTCAGGGACGTCAACTACATCTTCGAGCCCATACTCACGGGCATCTACATATTATTCATAGGGTTCCTGGGGAGCCGAACTTGGCTCAACGTCTACCCTTTCTTAGAGGACATGGTCCTAGGCTCACCTTTCTCAGGACTACTGCTGCCAATCATAAAGGCGGGGCTAGCTGAGCCCGTGAACAACGTCATCGTCGCTAGCACCGCCATGACGGCGGTGCTCTCCCTCACCGGCGTCTTCAAGAACCACCCAAACCCGTACCTAGAGTATCTTGGCAGCAGGATCGGCGGCCAGATAGGGAAGGTGACGCTGCTCAACTTCGTCCTGATATACTACCTCTTCTTTGTCCGGAGGTACTTCATCGAGTCCTCAGGCCTTAACCCCCAGTACGTCGTGATCGGGGAGTGGGCCGCCATATGCCTAGGGTTCTACCTCAGCTACCGAAGCATGAAGCGCTACGCGGAGGAATCGCTCGTCAGGCAGGACGTCACCGGGACGTGGCGGAGGCACCTGCAGCAGGTGAACATGCATACGGACGTGCAGCTCGACCACCTCTCGGACCTCGTCGAGAGGTTCATCGTCCACGGCGAGAAGAACGAGCTGATAATCCACCTCACTCTCCTGCTCAGGAACTCGGGTCTAGAAGCCTACGAAATCACGAACACGCTCACTCCGCTCGTGGAGTACCGCGACATGGAACCGCCGAAGATAGGGCTACCGTGGCAGGCGGACAACGTGGCCAAGCTGAACAACCAGAGGAGAAGGAAGATCGTTAACACAGTACTCGGCTCCATACAGTTAAAACCGTTAACGGGCGAGAGGGAGGCAGAGGAGGCCGAGGGAGAAACGGCTTTGGAGGTCTACTAGATGCAGTTACACGAAGTTAAGACCATGTGCGACAGCATCCTCGACACCGTGCAGAAATACTTCGTCGGGGATAGAAGGCTCCTTGAGAAGGTGCTGGCCGCTGCACTCGCGAACGGCCACATACTCTTCGAAGACAACCCCGGCCTGGGGAAGACCCTGTTGGCGAAGGTGTTCGCGAAGGCCACAGGGTGCGGCTGGGGCAGAGTCCAGTTCACGCCGGACCTGATGCCCGCCGACATCATCGGCACGAAGATATGGCGTATGAACACGGGAGAGTTCTCCCTCGAGAAAGGCCCCGTGTTCACCCATATACTTCTGGCTGACGAGATCAACAGGTCTCCGCCCAAGGTTCAATCCGCCTTGCTGGAGTGCATGGAGGAGAGGCAGGTCACCATCGAGGGAGAGACATACCCGCTTGACCGTCCCTTCTTCGTGGTCGCCACACAGAACCCTATTGAGCTTGAGGGGACTTACCCCCTCCCAGAGGCTCAGCTCGACCGCTTCCAACTCAAGCTATCCACAGGCTACGTGGCCTCGGAGGAGCTTGAGGCGGATATACTGAGGCGGAGATCCA